>JAFUDL010000040.1 GCA_017459225.1 Kiritimatiellia bacterium | reverse complement strand
GGCGGTTCAGCATGTCGATCTGCCGCCGCACAGTCTCCTCCGAGACCACGGCGTACACCTCAGCCTTGAGGTCGCGCGTTGCGCCATCGCCGCTCACCACCGCCTCGTGGATGCCCGGTATGCACAAGAGCTTCTCCTCCAGCTCCTCTGGCGCAACCTTTTTGCCGGAGGAGAGCACGATCGTGCGCGAGGCGCGTCCCGTGATCCACACGTAGCCGTCGTCGTCTATGCGCCCGATGTCGCCCGTGTTGAACCACCCCTCCGCGTCCAGCACGTCCGCCGTGCGCTCCGGTTCCTTGAAATATCCCTTCAGCACCGCGGGGCCGCGGATGAGCAGCTCGCCGTTCGGCCCGGTCTTCGTCTCCATCCCCCCGTGGCCGCCGCACGCCATCCCCGCGCTTCCTGGTCTCGGGTCGCCCACTGGCGCGATCGAGTAGAGCGACGTGGTCTCCGTGAGGCCGTAGCCGGTGAGAGGACGTATCCCGAGCTCCTGCAGGTGCTCGTACGTGCGGCGCGAAAGCGGCGCGCCGCCCACCAGTATCCAGTCTATCGGCGAACCCAGCGCCTCCTCCGCGCTGCGTCCGTGCTGCGCAATCTTCGCCGCCAGTATCTCCGCGAGCGCCGGCACGAGGAAGATGTAGTTCGCCCGGAAGCGGGCCACGGCGTCGTAGATGCGCCGGAAGTCGGGGCACACGCCCAGCGCCACTCCGTTCGCGAGCATCATGTACGTGGTGCAGATGCCGAAGATGTGGTGGAGCGGCAGAAGCATGAGAGAGCGCTCGCCGGGAGTCTGCGGCAGCTGCTGCGATGCGAAGTCGGAGAACGTGCGCATGCCGCGCAGCGTCAGCTCGGCGCCGCGTGGCTTCGACGTGGTGCCGCTTGTGAAGACGATGGCGCACGTCTTCTCCTCATCTGGCGGCGGCCCGTCGAAGACTCCCGGATCGCCCGCGTCAAGCGCCGTCCGCGCTAGCTCCATATATTCGTCGGCCTTGTGCGAGCCGAACCCCGCCACGATCAGTCCTGGCAGAAGCCTCTCCACCTCCTGCGCCTTCTCCACGTAGAGCGCGGAATGCACCAGCACGCGCGCGCCTACGAACGCGAGCCGCTCGGCGATCTCGGCCGGCGTGAGCGTCATCTCCAGCGGCACCACGGTGATGCCGCCGAACACCCCCGCCGCATGAGCGGTGATCCACTCGTAGGAGTTCTCGCCGAGCAGACCCACCGTGGCGCCGGGAACAAAGCGACGCGCCATCCAAGCGATCGCCTCAATGTCGCGGGCGAACTCGCGCCACGTGATAGGCACGGAGCGATCGCCGGCGGCGATGAGGAACGCCGGCGCGTCTGGACGTTCATCGCGATTGCGTTTGAACTTGTCGAACAGCGTCGTAGTCCTCATCTCGCCCTCCCTCTATTAAAAACGCTGGCCTCAGCGCACCCTTCGAATCGCGCCGAACTTGCATACCTGCTGGCACTGCTTGCAGCCTGCGCACTGCGACGGATCGATCTTCATCTGAAAACGCCCTGGTGCCACCTCCTCGCCGCGTGTCATGGCGGGGCAGCCCATCTTGAAGCACGCTCCGCACGCCTTGCACTTCGCGGAATCGACTTCGCAGAGACCCTCCTTGGTGAGCTTCGCCGCGATGCGGCAGGGAGCGTATGCCACTATGAGCGCGCCTTCATCGCCGTCCATGGCGTCCTTCAGCGTCTTCTCGAGTCCGGCAAGATCGTCGGCCGAGACCTTGACCACCTTCTTGTAGCCGCATGCTTTCGCGAGGTCCATGATGTCGGTAACGGGAGCGGGATCGCCTGCGAGCGTCTTGCCGGTGCCGGGGTTGTCCTGGTGGCCTGTCATCGCGGTGATGCGGTTGTCGAGAACGACCGTGGTCACGGGCGTGCCGTTGTAGTGGGCGCTGAGGATGCCGGTGATGCCGCTGTGGAAGAACGTGGAGTCGCCCAGCACCGCGCACACGCGGCCCTTGTAGCCGGCCTTCTTCATGCCGGCGGCGTTGCCGATCGAGGCGCCCATGCAGATTGTCGTGTCCATGGCGTTGAGGGGCGGGAACGCGCCGAGCGTGTAGCAGCCGATGTCGCCCGTCACCGTGGCGCCGAGCTTGGCGAGCGTGTAGAACACGCCGCGATGGCCGCAGCCAGCGCAGAGAACGGGAGGACGCGTGGGCAGAGAGGTATCGGGGCGAACGGCCTTCGTCTTGGGCACGTCCTTCAACAGTTCATGGCGCAGGTTCTGCAGACGGTCCGGATTGAGCTCTAGCATGTTGAGCTCGGTCTTGTGCTGTTGCACCTTTATGCCAAGAGCCTTCACCTGGTCCTCGATGAACGGGTCGAGTTCCTCCACCACAAGCACGTGACGCACCGTCTTCGCGAACTTCTTCACGAGGTCAGCGGGGAACGGATTCGTCCACCCCAACTTCAGCACCGTGAACTCGGGGAACACCTCCTTGACATACTGGTAGGCGACTCCCGACGTGATGATGCCGATCTGCTTCTTACCGGGCTCGATGCGGTTGAAGCGGCTCTTCGAGGCGGCCTTGGCCATCTCGGCGGCGCGCTTCTGGGCGGCGAGGCGCTGGGGACGCGCGAACGCCGGCACGGGAATGGTGCGCGTGATGTCCTTCTTGTACGGAATCGCAGGATGCGGCGCAGGCGCGAACGCGCCCAGGTTCACGAGCGAACTTGAATGGCTCGTGCGCGTGGTGAGGCGCAGAAGGCAGGGCACGCAGTACTTCTCGGACGTCTCGAACGCGGCCTGCACCATGTCGTACGCCTCCTGCGAGTCGGACGGCTCGAACATCGGCATGCGGGCGAACTTCGCGATGTTGCGGTTGTCCTGCTCATTCTGCGACGAGTGCATTCCGGGATCGTCGGCCGACACCACCACCATGCCACCAGTCGCGCCCACGTACGTGAACGTCATGAGAGGGTCCATGGCCACGTTCAGGCCCACGTGCTTCATCGCGGTGAGCGAACGCGCGCCCACGATGGAAGCGCCGATCGCGGTCTCCATTGCCACCTTCTCGTTCACGGCCCACTCGCACTTCACGGTGTCCTTGAACTTGGCGATGTTCTCTAGTATCTCGGTGGAGGGAGTGCCGGGATAGGCGCTCGCCACCACACACCCTGCCTGGGCCGCACCATAGGCGACCGCTTCGTTTGCGCTAAGTAGTTTCTTGTCTGACATGGCTTGAGAGTTTGAAAGTTTCTGGTTTCGAGTTTCTGGTTTCTGGTTTCGGGTTTCTGGTTTCTGGTTTGAGGGTTTGAGGGTTTGAAAGTTTCGAGTCTCGACCAACTAGAAACTAGAAACCAGAAACTAGAAACCTCATAGGAGTTCATTCACCTTCTTCATCACGGCGAATGCATCGGCAACGTAAAGAACGTCCGTCTTGCCCTGCGCCCAGCCGCAGTTCGCGTCGAGGTTCACTGCGCGGCGCTCGTTCACGAAGCGCCAGCCAACCACATGGGGCTCTTCGCCGTGGCAGCAGGTGGCGAGTCCCTTTGCATGGCGTGGAGTGGAACCGGTCTGGCCCACCTGGTTCATATGGCTCATGAACGAGAATGCCGCAGCAGCCTCTGGCATGTCAACGAGCGACTTGGAGGAGCCGAGGGACGCGCCGGACTTCGCGAGGAAGCCGGTGATGGTTGCCGCGGCCTCGTCGCGGTGCGCAGCGCCATCGGCCTGCTTCTTCGTCCAGCCCGCGCCCGCCACGAAAAGAAGCGGCGAGTCTGGCTTGATCGTGGATTCGCCGCCCTTGCCGGCCGCCACCACGCCGTTCATTGTCGTGCGCGTTTCCACCGCCGCGCCGGACGGCATCGCCTCGGGCGTAACGCCCAGCTGGGCGCATATCTCGCCGAAGAGCGAGGGGTCGACGAGGATCACCCACGGACGCGCCGCGCGCGTGAAAGTCGTGAGGATGCGCTGGCGGTACGCCCAGCGCTGCACGGTGAGCTTTTCGCCCTCCGCCTGCACCGCCACCACATTGGTGTCGATCGCCACGCCCGCGCGCATCGCCGCCGCAGGCATCGAACGCTTCGCCCTGGAGACGCCAGGCGCCAGCACGATATCCGCGCCAGCTCCCTTGATGGCCGCTGCAAACGCCGGCACATCCTGCGCGAACGTTCCGTTGCCTTCGATTGAATAAGCTTTGATTGTCATTGGTTGGAAGTTTAGAGGTTTCGAAGTTTGGAAATTCAAAGTTCAGAGTTTGAAGTTTGGCACACTTTAAACTCTAAACTCTGTACTAACTGCGGATCCAGTCAACGATCTCCTTTGCGATGTCATCGACCGTCATGTCCTTCTTGACCACGGTGTTGCGCTTGGCGCTTGGCACTTCGGTCTTCTCGTACGAGATGCCGCCAACGCCGACGTTCGCGACGGGCGCCTTCATGAGGGCGGGCATCACGGCGCGCATGTTCATCATGCCGACCTGAGGGTTGTTCGGCGGTTCGGGCAGGCTGCCCGTCGCCCAGCCGATTGCGGCGGGAAAGCCGGAGCATGTGGACGAAAGATACTGGCCGCCTTCAATGCGCTCCAACACTGAGAAGGTGTCGTCGTCGGCTAGCTTCAGCTCGTCCACCGCCATGAAGCACTCCGTGATCCCCAGCGCCTCTGCCACGAACTGCAGCGTCACGCCCGCATCGCGCGAGGCGCTCGCGCAGCCGCCGAAGAGCAGCGTGCTCGAAAGGTCGAGTCCGGGGATTCCCTTTATCGCCTTCACGAGCTCGGCAGCGGTCTCGGAGGCGTCGGTGAAGCCACCGGCCGGACCGTTCACCGCCACGAGCGTGAACGGCGCCTTCTGGGCCACGGTCATCATCAACTGCTGGAGCTTCGCCTTGGGTCCAAGCGCCACGAGGTACACCTTAGAGCCGGCACGCTGCTTCGCGAGGTTCGCGGCCTCGTAGAGCGCGCACGCGGCCCAGGGGTCGAGCACGCTCGGAAGCATCTGCTCGTTCTTGAGTCCGGGTCCCTGCGGCGTCTGCACGGGCTCGAGCGTCTGAAGCGGATCCGGCACAAGCGATCCGCAAACAACGATGCTAAGCGGCTTAGCCATTCGCCACCGCCTTCTCTGCGAAGTCTTTTCTGTAGATGTTCATTTCGTTTCCTGTCTGTTGCGCACTGACGCAAGAGAGACGCCGCCCATGGCAAACACCTCTCCGCCGTGCATTGTGTAGTTTAACCTATTTTCGGCGGATGTCAATAGTGAATCTAGTGCAGAGTGTCTGCCTAGTGCGCGGGCCAGAAGACGGTGGGGTTGCCGGGGAGGCGGCGCGTCTTGGGCAAAGCGGCAAAGCGAGGCTTCATCTCGTCGAGCGAATCGCCGCCAAGCTTCTCCATGAGAGCGTCGGCAAGAACGGTGCACACCGCGGCCTCCACAACCACAACGGCGCGCGGCACCGGGCACACGTCGCTGCGCTCGTACGTGGTCTCGCACGGCGAGCCCGTGGCAAGGTCAACGGTAGCCTGCGGACGCAGCGTGGTGGGGATGGGCTTCATTGCGGCGCGCATGGTGACGGGTTCGCCGTTAGAGATGCCGCCCGTCACGCCGCCCGCGTCGCGGTCCAGCTTGAACCCGCCGCCGATCTCCACGCCCTTTATGGCGGGGATGGACATGACGGCGGCGGCAAGGCGCGCGTCGAGGCGGCGGTCCGCCGAGACGTGCGACCCAAGCCCCACGGGCAAGCCCTTCGCCGTCACAGCTATAACGCCGCCCAGCGTGTCGCCCGCCTTGCGGGCCTGCTCGATGTACATTTCCGCCTCAGGCGTGCCGCCCTTCAAGAACTGGCCGATAGTCTCCACTTCGCCCGCAACCTCGATTCCGAACTCGCGCAGCAGCGCCCTGCAGCACGCGCCTGCCGCAACTCTGCTGGCGGTCTCGCGAGCGGAGGCGCGTTCAAGCGCGGGGCGTATGTCGTCATAGCCGTACTTCACCACGGCCGCGAAGTCGGCGTGGCCAGGACGCGGCGCCGTATACGCCGCGACGGACTTCCCATTCCACGCCTCGTGGTTCGCATTCGCAATCGTCATCGCAACGGGCGCGCCGGTGGTCACGCCCGCCATCACGCCCGCCGTTATCTCGGCGCGGTCGGTCTCTATCGCCATGCGTCCGCCCGCGCCTAGCGCAATCTGCCGCCGCGCGAGGTCCGCGCGCACGAGGTCGGCGTTCAGCGCAAGACCGGCCGGCAGCCCCTCCACGATCACCGTGAGGCACGGACCATGAGACTCGCCGGCCGTCGTCACGCGTATCATTTCGTCTCCTTGGCCTTGTCTTCGGGACGCGATGGCGACACGCCTTCAAGCCTCCCCAGCTCTGGGTACTCGGGGCACGTCACCTGCGCCTTCTCGTAGAGCGTGCGGAAGAGCGTGCGGAATCCCTGGCGGAAACGCTCCGCACGCAGCGAGTCTATCGCCATCTTGCGCGAAATCTTCGGCTGCTTCGAGGTGTCACCGGGTTTTGTCCGTGCAAGCTCAATATGCTGCAGCTGAACTAAGCGCTCCTCGATCTCTTTGGGGTCAATGGAAATCTTTTCACTGACCTCCTTTGTCGTGAACTTGTTGATCAGCACTCCCTCCTTGAATTCGCGGCGCTTCAGCTCCTCGGGCAGCGGACCATTCTTGAAGTACTGCTCGGGCGTGAGGTTACGGCTCTTTAGGCCTGCCGTCATCTGCATGAGAGACTCCTTCTCGTCGGCCTGCGTCACCTCGTATCCGCGCGCAAGCGCCTCAGCGAGCAGCACCTCCTTCACAATCCACTTTTTCGTGGCCTCACGGCGGAAGTGATCCAGCGCCTCGCTCTCGCGCTCCTTTGGATACATCAGGTGCTCTGTGCGCTTCGCGTCATCGAGAAGCATCTGCGCGCGCAGCGTTATCTCGCGCGCCGTAACGGCATGGCCGTTCACCGACGCCACCACACGCCACGGACGCATCCGCCATGCCATGTACCCGGCCACCACAAGCGCCGCGAACAACACGAGCGCAAATACGCGTATCATTGTCTTCTTCATGAGAAACTCACCAGCATTCCGTTCGCCACCATGTGCGCCGCTCGGTCTCCCTCAAGACGCGAAAGAATCACGAGCGCGAATAGAACCGCGGAGCCCGGACCCTGCCCTGTGATCACGAGGTTGTCGGCCACCACGGGAACGTTGTTCACGCGCCGCCCCATCTGGGGCGCCACCGTTGGATAGCACGTCACGTCCTCCTCCTCGAGAACGCCCGCCGCCTCCAGCACGGTGGGGGCCGCGCAGATCGCGCATACGAGCCGCTCATCACCCTTCTGGCGGCGCAGCCGCTCGTGCAATTCCGCGCAGGCCATGAGATTTTCCGTGCCAACTCCGCCGCCAGGTAGTATAATAGCGTCGTATTCGCTTTCGAGCACATTGGAAAGAAGATCGTCGGCCACCATGGGAATGCCGTGCGCAGAGCGAACGGTGACATCTTCGCCAAGGGCCGCCGTCACTACTTCGACTCCGCCGCGGCGGAGCACGTCGATTATTGACACGGCCTCGATGTCCTCGAAACCGGGTGCAAGTGGTATGAGAGCTTTTGACATAGCAAAGAAAGTATAGCACAATGATGACCCCTGAGACAATCGCAAAAATCAAGTCGCTGATGGCCGAGGCCCTTCTGAAGGAGGAGGACCTCGAGGAGACGTTCATCCTCGGCGGCGGACCGGGCGGGCAGAAGACGAACAAGACTTCGTCCGTCGTGCGCCTTCTCCACCGGCCTTCCGGCATCCAGATGCGCTGCGGCGAGAACCGCTCGCGAGAGATAAACCGCTGGCTCGCGCGCCGCGCGCTCGCCGAACGCATCCTCGCGCGCGAACAGGGACGCAAGAGCGCCGAGCAGCAGGAGCGCGAGAAGAAGCGCCGCCAGAAGCGCCGCCGCTCGCGCCGCCAAAAGCAGCGCATGCTCGACGACAAGCACGCCCAGTCCGCCAAGAAGGAAATGCGCCGCCGCGTCGACTACGAGTAGTTTCGAAGTTGCGGAGTTTATAAGTTTCGGTGTTTCAGGTGTCTCAAGTAACCAGAAACTAGAAACCAGAAACCAGAAACTCACACACGCAACCCGAGCGCGGCGAGCGGACGCATCACGAAGTCCCTCTCTCGCGCGCGAGGATGCGGCAGCGTGAGCTCTGGCGTGTCCATCCTGATTCCGCCGAAATCGATGAGGTCGATGTCTATCGTGCGCGGTCCGTTGCGCACCGTGCGCACGCGCCCGAGGGCGTCCTCCACCTCGTGCATCCTCCGCGAGAAGTCCAGCGGCCCCAGCGCGGTCTCCAGAACGACGATCTGGTTCAGGAACTTCATGTGCGCGTACTCGCCCGGCACGTCCACCGGCTCCGTCTCCTCGACCGCGCTCATCTGCACTATGTGCGTATGCGGAAACGCCGCGAGCGCATCGCGCGCCCGCGCAAGATATCCGGCGCGCGGCTCGATGTTAGATCCCAGCGCCACAATCGCGCGCGTGCTGGAGTTCTTCTCCATGGCGGAATCAGCGCACGAAGACCGCCGTGCCGCCGAAATAGCACAGCGCAAGACCCGTCCCGTGCGGGACTAGGCGGAAGCCGCGTTTCACGAGCTCTTCCGGCAGGGCGAACGCCACTTCTTTTGGGGGCGCGCTCCACATCATGACATGCGGATTCGCGGAACGCGCCACCGCAAGCGGATTGACGCCCGCCGGAAGGCGCACGGACACCCTGGAGCCGGGATGGAAAGTCAGCGTCTCCCCGGCGTCGAACGCGTCGTCGCCGACGCCGAACAGGGTAAGATCCAGCGTCGTCGCCGTATGGCCGTCCGCGCCCAGCTGCACCTTGGGATGCGGTATCTTCGAAGTTGACTTGGCGTTGAGGTTTGGCGCGTATGTGTCGTGTACGACCGTCGTCTGGAGAGTGTCAGAATCCGCGTTCAGCACGCCCGTTGCGCCGAAGAGGAACGATTTCACCGGCGAGATTCCGTATGCCTCGGTCCTGTATTCGCCATCAATGCGCAGCGTCATGCCGGCGGCGTTTGCGTTGACGCCGTTGTATGCATTGCAGGTGGCACCCGGCGCAACGTACAGCTCGCCCCCGTCGAAATGCCTGTTCGGTCCAACGTAGATATGCCCGCACGCGAACGTCAGCCTGTGGCCGTTCAGGTAGGTGTAGCACGCGCCGTTGTCGTACCAGTGGAGAGCCCAGATTCCGGTGCCGCCGATCGATGCATCGTCCGAAAGAGTGATGTCGAAAAGATATCCCGAATGTGCGCCACTCTTAGCCGTGCTCCAGTGCCATGGATTGACGCTGGCCTGGACGCTGTCGATGAGCGCCCCCTTGACGGCCGCGCCTTCGGGGCCGTCGCCCGCGATGTCGTAGTTGTAGTCCCAGCCCGTGCGGCCGCGGATGTCGAACTGCGCACCGGCCTCCACTTTGACAGTTGAATATCCGGCTCCGCACGGCTGCACGTTCGCCGTGCCTTCCCCGTTGTCGTTGCCCCTTTGCATGAAGCCTTCCTTGACGATCGTGGAGACGGGTCCCTTGGTCTGCTTCGAATTGGCGTACGACCCTCCCGTACCGTAGCCGCTGTTGACCTT
>JAFUDL010000411.1 GCA_017459225.1 Kiritimatiellia bacterium | reverse complement strand
CGTTGTCGAATCAAGAGCAAGAAGATTCAGCATGCCTGTACATGGCGGGATTGGCACGGTTGTTGCGCAGTGATGGGCGCTGATAGGTACGTGTTTATGGTATAATACTCGCCGCTTGAAAAGTGAGAATTCTCGGCGAGAATGGAAAGACCTGACAAATGCGAAAAGCGGCGTCTTCGAATGCTGATTCTCCTGCCAGACGGCAGGATACATCGGCTTACGCTGCCATTCCTTCGCATATCCTTCCGCGAGGCGCCCCTCACCGCCACGCTTCTTGCCGCGTTGACGCCTCCGGAACTGGGTTTCGACATCCGCATCTGCGACGCGAGCGTCTCCGATGTGCCGATGGACGGAACCTTTGACCTCGTGGCCATCAGCATCATCACGGGAACGGCCATCGAAGGCTACAGGCTTGCCGACCATTTCCGCGCGAAGGGCGCGACCGTCGTCATTGGCGGCGTCCACGCCACCTTACTGCCGGAGGAAGCATCCGCCCATGCCGATTCCCTGATGACTGGATTAGCCGAGGGAACTTGGCCCGAGATGTGCCGTGATTTCTGCAACGGCGCGCTGAAGCCGCGCTACGACGGCGGTTCGCCCGACCTCGTCGGGATTCCCTGGCCGTGCCGCGATCTCCAGAAACGCTTTGGCTACATGATGCCGCAAACCGTCTTCGCCACGCGGGGCTGCCGCAACACGTGCGATTTCTGCGCCGTCGTGGGCGCGAAGTTCGGCTGGCACACGCGTCCTGTTGAAGAGGTGGCCGCAGAAATAGCGTCCCTCCCCGGAAAGCGCTTTGCGTTCAACGACGTGAGCCTCTGCGAAGACCGTGAATACGCCCTTGCGCTGTGCCGGGCGATCAAGCCGCTGCGCAAGAAGTGGGGTGGACTCATGACGCTCAAGGCCGCGTCGGACGAGTCGATGCTCGATGCGCTCGTCGATGCCGGCTGCTGCTACATGCTGCTTGGATTCGAGTCCGCCTCCGGTCGTTCCCTGACGGGAATCCGCAAGGCGTTCAACGCGCCGGAAGAATACAAGCGAATCATCTCGAACATGCATGCGCGCGGGATGATGATCCAGGGCTGCTTCATCTTCGGGCTCGACGACGACACGACGAACGTGTTCGACGCGACGGCGGACATGATTGACGAGCTTGAGATCGACATCCCGCGCTATGCGGTCTACACGCCATTCCCCGGCACGGACTGCTACCGTCGCATGGCAGCGGAGAACCGACTCCTCCCGGGCGTGAACTGGTCCTGGTACGACACGCAGCACGTTGTCATCCGTCCGAAACAAATGACGCCCGAGGAGCTGGATGCGGGATTCATCCGTGCCTGGCAGCGCACGTTCTCGATGAAGTCCATCCTGCGCCGCCTCTCGCTGCGGCGGAGTCAGTTCCCCGTGGCGTTCATCGGCAACCTCGCCTATCGGCTCTATCGCCGCAAGCTCGCCCGCGACAACCACCGTTTCGCGCTTTCTAAGGAGGATGTGGTATGATGCGTCTGCCCTGGTATGGAAAGACCGTGCCTCACGCGGTGCTGGACATCCTGCGCGGATGCAATTGCCGCTGTGCAAACTGCTACAACTCTGCACAGCCGTGCGCGAAGTCGCTTGATACGCTGAAATCGGAACTGGCCGTTATCCGCGCCGCGCGCAATGCCACGACCATCTCGCTCAGCGGCGGCGAGCCGCTGTTGCATCCGCAGATACTCGACATCATCGCGTGGCTCCGCTCCGAGGGGCTGAAGGCGAGCATGTTGACGAACGGGATTCTTTTCGACGATGAACTGGCTGGGAAGCTGCGTGCCGCCGGACTCGATTTCGTCACCTTCCACATACAGAAAGGGCAGAAACGTCCTGACTGTGACGATGAACACGTGGATGAGGTACGCCGCGAGAAAGGACGCATCGCCCGCGCGCACGGAATCTACCCGGCCGTCGTGGAGACGATCCGTGCGGATGACGCTGAAGGCTTCGCCGCGCTGGGGCGTTTCCTTCGTGCCGCGCCGGAGTTCGAGTATGCGCTCGTCACGGTCGCGCGCGATTTTGCGGCTATCAATCCGAACGTCGCGGAATCCGAACCGGATCGTGCCCCCATGCTTGCGGCGCTGGCGCGCGAGGGATATCGTCCGGCGGTCTTCGTCGGTGGAAGCGTCCGCCGCGACCGCCCCCGCTGGTATGTCCTGCAAAGCGCGCAGGCCGTCGGGGCGGACGGGCGCGAACGCGCATGGAACATGGTGCGTCCGGGACTCGTCGAGCGGCTGTTCCTCTGGGGGTATGCGATTCTTTGCCGCCGTTCGGTCCATTGGGTGCGTTCGACGTCTGCCAAGGCAAAGGCGCGTCTGCTGCTGAACGGATTGCTCGGCGGACGCTTCTCGACGCTTGTATTCGCCCTGCGCGCGATTGTCGCGGGCTGGACGGTGCATGAGAAGCACATCGTGGTGCAGTATCCTCCTCGTTCGCTTGGCGGCGGACGCATCGAGGTCTGCGACAACTGTCCGGACGCAACGGTGCGAGGCGGAAAACTTCGTCCGCTCTGCATGTCAGACGTAAAAATGGAGGATGGCCAATCATGAATCCATCTGGTTATGAAACCCGCATTTACTGTCCGAAATGTCGTGTATTCCATGACGCTAGGCTGGAGGAGTTCGACAACCAGATGTTCTGGGCCGTGGAGTGTCCGGCGGCGCCCCGTAAAGTAAGAATCAGCTCTGATGCAAGACTGTTCCGCAAGTTTAGGGCGCAGACGCGGGAGACGCCGGTCTGGTTTCGTCGCAGTCTGTCGAACTGCATCGTGCACATAAACGACGATTGCTCTTTGCAGTGTCCGATTTGCTTTGAAGACGCTAAACGCACGGGTTGGCGCATGAGTCTGGACGAAGTCCGTGTCGCTGCCGAGAAGATTCACGAGGCGGGTGCTGTCAACGTCATGCTTATGGGTGGAGAGCCGATGGAGCATCCGCAGATATTGGAAATATTGCGAATACTTTCCGTTGAGTTTGGATTTAGGTGTTCTGCGCTGACAAATGGAGTGAGGATTGGGACTGAACGCGGATTCGCAGAGAAGCTCAAATCCTCTGGTCTAACCAAGGCGAGTATTTCGTTCGATGCATTCAGCCGCGAGATAACGCGCGTGATGCGAGGAGACGAGTCGCTTGTGGATACTAAGTTGATGGCGGCGGAGGCGGGATTTGCCGCAGGACTGAGCGTGGGTTTCGTTACTACCGCAACAGATCTAAACTTGGCTGAAATCCCTTCCATTATACGGTATTGCGTCGAACATGTCGGATTCATGCCGATGCTTGAGATACAGTGCTATCAGGATGCAGGCCGCATTTTAAATGGGCTTGCGAGTGCGGATCGCGAGGAGATCGTGAAGACGATTGTGGCTTCTGGCGTGATTCCGGGGCTGTCTGAGGATGAATTCAGGGTGACGCCTTTTGTTCCTGCGGCGGGATTCTGCATTAGCCCCGACTGCGGTGCAGGCGTGTTGTGCAGGGTGCGTGGGGGTGTGCCTGTTCCGCTGACGAGGGAATGGAGGTTTGACGACTTTCTTGACGATCTGGCGCAGATGCCGCGTGGTGCGCGAGCTGCGAAGTGGCTCCGCTTCGCCTTCTATGCGGCAAGACGCGTCGGTCTCTGGTTCCTCCCGGCGCTGTCGAGATGGGCAGGAAGAGGAAGGCCTGGAAGGAACGAACTT
>JAFUDL010000410.1 GCA_017459225.1 Kiritimatiellia bacterium | reverse complement strand
GAATATGCTCCCGCCGCCTGGGCGAGGAGAATATGCAAGATCGCCGCCCATTCCGCGTGCGAGGGCGCGGGCTATGGGAAGCCCAAGACCGCTGCCGCTCGTCGTCTGCGTGAGCGAGTTGTCCACCCGGTAGAACCGTTCGAAGATGCGTTCCTCCGAGCCGTGCGGAATGCCGGGGCCTCGGTCTTTCCAGCGGATTTCCGGGCCTTCGACCTCGATCTCTATTTCGCCGTCAGAGTACTTGGCTGCGTTGGTGACGAGGTTCACGCCGATCTGCCGAAGGGCGTCCTTGTCGGCCATGACAGGCGTTCCTTCGCCTTTGGCCGTGATGCGGGCGCGTCCCTGAGAGATCGCGGCCACGGCCTGGCCTTCGGAATCCTGCGTGGCGAAGGCGGCAAGGTCGAACGTCTCGATGTTGTAGCGCCATGTCGCTTTCTCGAGGCGGCTGAAGTCCAGTAGTTCCGACACCATGTTTGAAAGCCGGTCGGCTTCGATTATTATCGCGTGGATGGCGCTTCGGCGCTTCGCCTCGTCGGAGATGCGGCCTTCGGCGAGAAGTTCGGCGTTGAGGCGGATGCCTGCAAGCGGCGTCTTTAGCTCGTGCGACACGTTGTCGATGAAGTCCGCCTTGCGGCGTGCGTCACGTCGTTCGCGGCGGAGTCCGTACACGAGCAGAATTCCGCCGGCGGAGAGAGTGCATACGAGCAGAAGCAGCATGACGGCGCCGAGCGCCAGAATGCGCACTGCATGCGCGCGCACTGCCGCGCCGCCGTCTGCCGGTGCGGTGCGGAGAAATCCCCGCCCGAAAGGCGGAGGAAGGTGTGCCTCGGCCATTATGGTGGATGCGTTGGGATAGTCTGGCGTGGCGTACAGTACAGCGCCGTCTTCATCGCAGACTGCAAACGCGGATTGATCGCGCAGTCCCTTCTGGTTGGCGCATACGGCCTCGCAAATTTCCGGCAACTTCTCCAGAAGACCTCTTCCCCACTGGTGCGGTGGCGCGTTTGGCGGACGTGGCGCGTGCGGGCGCGGCGGTGGTTTTGGACGCCGAGGGGGGGTAGGCGGACCATGGTGGATACCCTGCCTTTCGGCTTCCGCAATCAGTGAATTGACATACGCCGCTGCCTTCAATTTCAGATCGTCCTGCGCCTCCGTACAGTTCGCCCGCCAGCCGATGCAGAGCAGCCGGATTCCTCCTGCCACGACGAATAGGGCAGGCAGCCCGATCGCCAGGCAGAAGAGACGCAGTTCGTGGTTTATTCTGGGCATACGTAGAGGCATATGCAGATAACAATACACGATTCCCCGTCATATTTCAAGACTAAAGATAGAGTGTGCAGTTCTTTTTACACCCCGTTGACATTCCGTTGACAATTGCGGATGGTGATTTTGCTATACTTTAACTCCAGCAGATCATATTGCAAGTAGGCGTGGTGCAAGGCCGAGGCGGCCTTGCCACTTAAGTGGCAAGTGCAGCCGATGTGGCAAGGGCGCCCACGCCCTTGCAAGAAGAAGTTCTAAGCCATGTCCAGTCGCACCTACATCGTAACCTATGTGACATCAGACGGCCAGAGGAAGACCGTTAGCGTCATAGCTAGAGATCATATAGCTGCTGTGCGTTTCGTCGAGCGTGAGGGTGGCAAGGTGGTTTATCTGGACCGTGACGAAATCAGGCCGCGCAAGTCGCGCGCCTTTCGGCATACCGTATGGGCCATAGTGCTGTTCGCATTGGCGGCGCTGGCCGTAGTTGCATACTTCTGGCATCGGATGCGATAGTCGCGTCATCTGCCTGCTCGCCCGCGTGTTTTATGGTTGGGAATTCAAGTCGATTTGAACCAGTTGCAAAAGCATTAAATCTCAATAACTCCAAAACTCCGAAACTCCAAGTGGCGAAGGCAATGAGTATGTATCAATGGCAGAGGGTTTGCATTTAACTCGATTTTTATGTCGCAATCCTTTTACATACTCTTTACATGCCGTTGACCAAAGGAAAAAAGCTTTCTGATATACTTTGCGCGTCAACAACCCAAAAGGAGTTAACACAATGAAAAAGATCATACTAGCAACAGGCATCGCGGCGGCGTTCGTATGGACGGCCGCTAGCATGGAACAGACGTGCAGTCCTGACTTTGAGGGCGAGCACGTGCTGACGCAGACGAGTGACACGGATTATCCGCAGTCATCCGAGTTGGAAGATGGCCGTGACGAATCGCAATGCGAGGACAATGAATCGCAATGCGATGACGAGTGCGGACGTCGCATGGGACCGCCGCCGGAAGGCCGGGAAGGTCGCAGGCACCGCATGGGCCCGCCACCGGAAGGCCGAGAAGGTCGTGGGCATCGCATGGGCCCGCCACCGGAAGGTCGCGAAGGTCGCGGGCACCGCATGGGCCCGCCGCCGGAAGGCCGGGAAGGTCGCAGGCGTCGCATGGGCCCGCCGCCGGAAGGTCGCGAAGGTCGTGGGCATCGCATGGGCCCGCCACCGGAAGGTCGCGAAGGTCGCGGGCATCGCATGGGACCGCCGCCGGTAGGCCGGGAAGGTCGTGGGCACCGCATGGGACCGCCACCGGAAGGCCGGGAAGGTCGCAGGCACCGCATGGGCCCGCCGCCGGAAGGCCGGGAAGGTCGCGAAGGTCGTGGGCATCGCATGGGACCGCCGCCGGAAGGCCGTGAAGGTCGCGGACACCGCATGGGCCCGCCACCGGAAGGTCGCAAAGGTCGTGGGCGTCGCATGGGCCCGCCACCGGAAGGTCGCGAAGGTCGCGGGCACCGCATGGGACCACCGCGCAAAGGTAAACTTGACGGCGCGGAAGACTGTGGACTATGAGGGTTAAAGCGCTCGCGCGATCTGCAAATCCTCTGTCATTGATGCACACTCATTGCTTTCGCTGTTTGGAGTTCCGGAGTCCTGGAGTTATTGAGATTTTTTCTAAATCTTCCAAACTCTTAAACTCCCTATAGCGAAAGCAAGAAAGGTTTGGCAACAGGTCCTAATGTCAATGTTTGAATAAGTTTACATGCGCTTGACATTCTGTTGACACAGAATCAGCTGGTTTCGCATATACTTATATGGCTACCACGAAAACACTGAGACGACAAACAGCAGGAGGAACATCATGACTAAAGAATGCACTGTCAGCATCTGCCTCGCAGCCATCTTCTTAATGGCCGCCTGTGCGGCCGACCGGCCGGAAATGCGGGCTTTCCCGTTCAAGACGAGCGTCACGGACGGTGGCGAATACGTGAACGATGGCACGCCTGGCATGGACTACGTCGTGAGCGGAACGATTTCGTCCGCTCTGACGTTCAGCTCGGACGTCCCGTATCGCGTTACGCTTGACGGAGTCGATCTCTCTGCTCCGCTTGAGCTTGAAGGTGACGCGACATTGTGGCTGAAGGGTGCAAATGGTGTAGAAGTGACTAACGAAATCGCGATCATCTCCTCCGGCACGCTCACGATTGGAGGTCCAGGATCGCTGAAGCTGGCATCTGCGCCAACGAAAAAGCAGTCCGGTCCGATCGTGGCGGACGATCTGGTCCTTGCCGGCGGCAGCGTTTCCGTGACGCTCAACGCAGATGTGAAGAACGCCTGCGGCGTGTACCTGGCAGGCGACTACACGCAGCTGGCTGGTTCTCTCGTCGTCGACTGCGCCTCGTATGGCGCGACGAACAAGGTCAACGGTATCCTCGTTAACAAGAAGAACAAGACCGTGACGGTCTCCGGCGGGCGGCTCGCCGTGGCGGTGAGCGGAGAGAAGTCGGTGGGCGTGAGCCTGGACAAGTCTGGCACATCGATGACGCTTTCCGGCGGCACGGTGGAGCTTTTGGTGGCAGGAGGTGGCGCGAAGGGCATCAAGGGCGACGAGGCGTTCACCATGACCGGCGGACTCCTCAACGCCTCCGTCACGGGCGGATGCCTGTACGAGGAGAATCTGGCGGGCGATGGCACGAACTACGTGGTGAACGTGAATTCGACTACTTACTTGTCCTCCACTGGCGCGTACGTTGTGCAGGACACATCGCCCGCATACGCCGTCAAGTGCGGCAGCATCTCGATATCCGGCGGCACGGTGCGCGTGAACGCAAGCGGCGTTGCCTCGCGCGGACTCTGTGCGGACGGCGACGAGGACTCGTTTGTCATTACGGGAGGTTTCTTCGACATAACCTGTTCCGGTGCGTCGTCAGACGCCGTCCTCTGCCTTCTTGACGAAACTACGCTCACCACTGAGATCGACAAGGCGACCGCATCTTGCCTGCGTACCTCCGGAACGAACTCCACTATGACCATCACCGGCGGCACCCTGAACCTCGTCGCGTCAGGCACGGGCGGCAAGTGCATAGTGACCAAGGGTGAACTCGTCATCGGCACGAGCGGACAGGTCACTTCGCCAGCCGATTCCGTGTTCTATCCCGACATCCAGGCCGCCACATACGGCACGCAGGCATACGTCGCAAGGGCAAAGCAGTCCTCCTACAGGAGTATCGGCACGGCGACTGCCAGCACTGCGACTTCGCTCAAGTACGCGAAGAACTACATCGTAAGCGGATCCGGCGAGAGCGCCGACTACACAAACCCGAAATGCATCAAGGCGGAAGGCGATCTCACGATGCACGGTGGGCGCATACGCGGATTCTCGAAGGCCGAAGGCGGCGAAGGTTTCGAGTCTAAGAACATCCTAACGGTCAACGGCGGCGTGTTCGAGGCCACCACGTACGATGACTGCATCAACGCCTCCTACCAGATCGTCATCAACGGCGGCTACCTGTACTGCGGCTCCACTAACAACGACGTGATCGACTCCAACGGCAACCATGCGAACTCCATCGTCATCAACGGCGGCATCGTGCTGGCGTTCACTGCCAAGACGCCGGAGATAGGCATCGACACGGACTACTCTCAGGGACTCAAGATCAACGGCGGCACCGTGGCGTCGTTCGGCAGCAACGCAGGGAACATGCTCGTCAGATCCACGGGCAGCCTGGCCACCTACGCCAGCACGATATCTTCGTCGTCCTACGCCGGCAAATACCTGAAGATGACAGGTGGAACGAGAACCGTGTACGTGAAGGTGCCCGCTCTAAGTTCGTCGCAGACGCTGTCGCTCGTCTGCACTACGGACGGCTGCTCGTCGGCGCCGTCCATCTCTGCAGCCTCAAGCGCCTCCGGCACATCGCAGAACTTCCACGGAGTCTATTTCCAGTAAGAAAGGAGCCAATCCATGAAAAGGACAATCTCATTCTCCATTGGAACTCTTTTTTGTGCCGCTCTTGTCGCCGCAGGACCGGGTGGCGGAGGCAACCAGCCTGGAGGAGGTGGTGGCGCAACGTTCACGTTCGATACGTTCCTGGCGGCCACCACGACCAACTCTACGAAGTGTCTGACACGCGAAGGCGTGTGGATCGGTTGGGCGAACGGCATTACGGCGGCAACACTCGATTCATCCGTCTCGGCTTTGGCTGCGGGCGTCTGCGCAGGATGTACTACTCTTGCGTCCGTGGATCTCTCGAATGCGGCCATAACGGAAATCCCCGACAGTGCGTTCGCTGGATGCACAAACCTTGTCACTGTGATTCTTCCTGCCACCTGCACAAAGATCGGCGCCAACGCTTTCGCGGGCTGTACGAAGCTCGCATCGCTGACGGCGAGCGGTGTGACTATGGTGGAAAATGACGCCTTTCGCACCTGTTCCGCCGTGACGGCTCTACCCCCTGCCGTCACGACGGCAGGTGCTTTCTCTTTCGCCGGCTCAGGGGTGTCGTCCGTAGACATTTCCGGTATGGCATCGGTGGGCGAGGGCGCGTTCGCTGGATGCGAGAGCCTGAGGACGGCAAAGGCAGGCGCTGTACTGCCGGCGGCGCTATTCTTCGGCTGCACGTCGCTCGGCTTCGATCCGTCGGGATGCACGTCGATAGGGCAGGCCGCCCTTGCGGGCGTGCCATACACGACGTTGACTCTGCCGTCTTCTGCTGCGCTTGGCGCATACGCGTTCGCGGCGGACGAGGCGACCGTGGCGACCACGCTTACGTTCGACGGGGCGACTGTTCCAGACTACGACGAAACAGCGTTCCTGGGCCGTTCGCTCGTCGCCTCCTACACTCCAGTTGCCGGTTCTGTGGCGCGCGTGGAGGCAATGGCGCTAGTGACGTGGTTGCAGGAACAGGCTGCAGATCCGGCGTCAGCGGTATCGCAGCCCGATTCATACAACACGTCAGATCTGGAGACGTGGCTTGACTCCTCGGCCAATCTCGGCGCAATCTTCTCGTTCTGCTGGGGCGAACGTTACACAGTAGACATTGATTTTCAGCCGCTAAGGGTTGACGGAAGAAGCTTCCTCTACACGGCACCCGACGGCGCTGCCGCAGATTCGCTGAAGGTGACGGTGGTGGGCACGAACGATTTGGCAGGCGAAGCGGGCTTCACCGCGGATGCGCTCAAGGTGGTGGGAACCACGGACGGAGTTACCACCTACGTATCTTCGAACGCCTCCGCTTCCGCCTGCTTCGCCCGTCTCAGGATATCCAAGAACTGGAAATAAAACTTGCGGGGACTGTCCCCCTTGAAACTTACGGGGCCTGTCCCCCTTGGAAACTTGCGGGGACTGTCCCCCTATGGCGCCATAGCGACACCCTGTCATGGGGACTGTCCCCTGCCAAACGTTGCTACCACGGGGGACAGTCCCCTGCATCACTGGGGACAGTCACCTGTTTCAGATGCGGCATGGGTACTGTGCGGGTGGTTTATACGGTGGATGCGGCGTCCTCGCCTGTCATGCGGCGGGACATGGCGCCTCGACGTGGACGATCTGGCGGTTTCCACACGTCGAAGTACGCCTGGAACGGGCTTTGCGCCATGCATGGACAATGCGATCCAGGCGGTCCATGCCGCGCATGCCGCATCATTTGCGAGTTTTTGAATGGCGGGCCGGGCAGTCGCCGTCCGTTAGCCGCCGCATGAGGGCGACTTCCGTCAGGCGGCGAGCCTTGGCGGCTCCACCCATACCAGCGCCGAGCACAGCCTGGCCGAATGCACGCCGTGCGACGGAAAGCCAGGAGGCAGCTCCCTCAGCATGCGGCGCGCGAACCCGACCGAGCCTATGAAGGCGCCGCGGAACACGCCCAGGGTCACGCG
>JAFUDL010000409.1 GCA_017459225.1 Kiritimatiellia bacterium | reverse complement strand
CGCTAGTTGAGCAAGTTCGTCCAGCCGCATGGAATTGAATTTCTTCTCATCTTTGATGAGTGCGCGCAAAAATTCAAAATCGCAGGAAGCGTCGGGAAGCGGCGATGCCTGGACAGGCACTTCAGCAGATTTCTGTATTGTTGTCGCATAGTTTTCGGAGGTGCCTATTTTGTATTCGGTCTTGCACATTCTCTTCCAGCGCTTTATTTCGTCATCAACATCTTTTACTTCTATCCGGGGACCTTTTGCCAAGGTGGCCATGCGCCAGACCATCGCATTGAATTCGCGGAAGTTGCCTTCCCATGTCATTTTATCGTCTTGGCAGAATTCAATGAACTTTCTTTCAGCCTCGGGGGCAAAAGTTTTATCGGTTAATAGGGTCCTGACATGGCTTTTTGATTTCTTGAGGGCGAAGTGGCAGTTTGCGGGGATGTCTTCTCGGCGTTCGGAGAGAGATGGAAGATCAAAGTGCCAGAGGCTGATACGTTCAAGAAGATCCCTTCGAAAGGTTTTATTTTTAACATCCTCCCAAAGATTGTGGTTTGTTCCGCAAATGAGTAAGAATTCACTTTGGATTTCCATGCCGTCTCCCATTCGATGGAACGTCTTCTTTCCTGCATCATCGGTATCAAGCGCTGTGAGAAGCATGGCTTGAACTCCCAGCGGAAGTTCGCCGATCTCATCAAGAAAAAGAATTCCGCCGTCAGCTTTTTTTAGAAGGCCGTCCTGGGCCATATCTGCGCCAGTAAATGCACTGGCGGAATGTCCAAACAATTGACTGCGCGCGATGCCAAGATCGCCGCCGAACGATGCGCAGTTGAATTTTTTGCATGTGATCCCTAGCATTGAAGCTATGTTATTTGCTATTTGTGTCTTTCCGCTGCCCGTCGGGCCAGTGAGCAGAATGGGGTCACGAGTTTCCTTTGCGACTTCCTTGATGAGCCTGAGTTTCGTTTGGTAGTCTTTATTCTTTGTTTGGATTCCGGACTGGATTTCATCTTTTCTTGCGTTCACATTGCCGAGCGCGAGATTGTCGTATATGTCGCTGCGGACCTTCTCGGGGTCTTCAATCTCCAAAGTTCCACTGGCTGAACAGCTTGCTTCTCCTATTTCAGTTGCAAGGTCGCGTTGTCTTGTGTTCTTCCAAGGCATGGCGTTGACGCGCATTGCCGTGATCAATTGCTGGTGCGTGAGAAGGAAGAGGGAAATTCGTATCTGCAGTGTACCGTTGTTACAGAAAACGTAATAGTCGGAATCTTTATCATGAAATTTATCGGCTTTAAACAGTTCACAGAGTTTTGGGAACACTTTACTGATCTCCCAAGGATCTGAGATGCTTTCAAACTCAAGCGGAATGGTCTCAACGATCGTATCAGGGCTGACACCCCTTATGTCTTTGACGATGATATCGATTTCGTGTTTGAGCTTTTCAATCCGCTCTTTCTTCTGGTTCTTTGCGACATTGTACAGAAGGTAGTACTTGTCGAATTTAAAATTTAGATTGTTGTTGGCCGCGAGCGCTACCGACGGGCGCCAGATTTTGTTGCGGAGATCGCGATCCAATTCGGGGTCGGGGTTTTTAGGATTTTGCAGCCACCGCTGGGCAAGCTGCTCGACCTCGCGGCCGAATCTTGCGATGAAACGGCGGTCCTGAATTTTATATGCAAGCTGGTCTTGTTCAAAACCATAGTGCGAAATGAGAATCTTTCCCATCTGGAAATCCTTTCTTTTTGATTTAGCGTCGGCATTATGGCAAATTAATTGCCAAAAGTCAATGCCATACACTGGCGAACGGATTTCAAAACCCATTGGCCTGTTGCAATGGCGAACGGCTTTTCGGTGACTTTAATGTTTAAATCTTGCGGTTGCCGCAAGCATGTCGCTTGTGATATAATTACCTTAAATGGTTTTGCGAAGCTGATTTGAAAATCGGCTTCAATTGGCCATTTGGTGAAACGAAAGCAGGTATTCGATGAAAAAAACAATGCTGCTCTTTGGTGGAATCTTGGTGGGCATTTCCGGCATGGCCGACCCATTCCCTGTTGCCGCGCCGGCTTGCCCGGCGCAGGTTCAGGTCGTTGCGGCAGGGTCCGCAGAGCTGATCGCGAACGGCAACTTTGAAACAGACTCGAACCTCGGCGGGCGCGCCGACTACGGTTACTGGTCTGCCGGCGCATCGACGGCGTCGTGGTCTGGCGAGGGCGAAGTGGGCCTCCAGAAAACCAACAACAACCATCCCTGGTGCGCTTCTATCTGCGAGGGCAACCACATCGTCTATCTGCAGCGCGTCAGCGCCATCTCGCAGACGGTGACGCTGCCTGCGGATGGCATCTACCGCCTTTCGTTCAGCTTCGCGGCGCGTCCAACTCATACGGGCCATGAAGTGAAGGTCTTTCTCGACGAACGCGAATTGGTGGACATTGTATCGACCTCGACGGCCTGGGCGCAGAAGGAGGTTCTCTTCCGTGCATCGAACGGCACATATACGCTGCGCTTCGTCGGCATCAGTCGAGAGGGAATAGATGACGCAACGACGATCGACTGCGTTTCGCTCAAGGCCGCGCGCCAGCCGGCGTTCGGCACCCTCGTTGCCAACGCCGGATTTGAGCAGGGCACCACGGGCATCGACGGTTGGAAGTATTTCCAGACGGATACGACGGTCAATTACAACCAGGCGGCGTACGCGCATACGGATGTCTGGGTCTGTTCGGGCGACGCAGGCATCACGCAGTTCGGCAATTCCACATGGGCCGACATGCCATTCGCCGGCACATACGCGCTCTTCCTCCAGCGCAATGCGCGGGCGGAGCAGACGATCACCCTGCCGAGCGACGGACTCTACCGCATCTCCTTCCGCGCGACAGGCCGTGGCGGCTTCAGCGGCCATACGGTGAAGGTGAAGCTCGACGACGCCGTGATCGGCGAACTCTACACCGACAGCCGTGCCTGGTACGCTTACGAGGCTGATTTCACGGCAGCGGCCGGTGAACACGTCTTTGCCGTCGAGGGCGTCCAGAACGGAGATACTGACACGGCGAGCGCCGTCGACGAGATCGTCCTGACGCCGCTTGCTGCGATTGAAAACGGCAGCACGCGCTACGATACGCTTGCACATGCGCTTGAGTATGGTCCCCAGGGCCAGACGTCGCTTGCGATCGTGGCCGATTCTGACTTGGCGCAGTCGCTCGATCTCGGCACGTATGCCGGCGTGGTGACGGTGGCGAACACGACGGCGAGCACGGCGCTTGTGTTCCCTGCAACGATCCCGAATTGCACGTTGTCGCTGGGTAGCGTGGCCACGCTGAAGGTCCAGCTGGGCGCGCCCGCCGATTCGCAGCCCGTTCTCAATGCGATTACGGGTCTGCCGGGCGAGGGGATGGTGCCGATTGAGATTTCCTTTGCCTCGACTGCCGAGACGAGCACATACGTGCTTGCCACGTCTTCGCTTGCCGAAACGCTCGCCACGCGCCTTCAGCCGATGGTTGTGGGCGGCGTGGGGCATCTCGAGGCGGCAGATGGGCGGCTCATCTTCGTCGTAGAAGGCCTTCAGTACATGCTGTGGCATCCGTCGTCGGGCAGTGACACTTGGCAAACGGCGGCATGGCTCCTGAACGGCACGGGCGATCCTACCACGTTCGTGAACGACCTTCAGGCGATGTTCGACGGTACTGATGGACAGGACACCGTGCGCGTTGACTCAGACGTGCAGGCGCGCGAGATCACCATTACGGACGGCAGCTACTCATTCGTCGGCATCGGCCTGATTTCCACGCCGAAGGTGACGAAGAGCGGCACGGGCACTCTTACGATGACGGGTTCAGGCTTCAGCGACGTGACGGCGATCACGCTCAACGCCGGCACGATGAAGATAGGCGACGACGCGCCGGCGCACGCCGTGGGCGCGCCTGGAAGCTCGGTGACGGTGAAGAGCGGCGCGCGCTTCGACCTGAACTACGTTCTGCCTGAGAATAGCGGCGGCAACACCGCTGCCGGCGTAGCGCGCTCCGCTGTCACCCAGAATACGCGCTTCATCATCGAGGGCGCAGGCCCGGACGGCAAGGGCGCGCTGTACAACGGTTACGCCGGCTCCAACTGGGGCTTCCATCTCGGATCGGTCGTTCTCGTGGGAGACGCCACGATCGGCTCGATAGGCCGCGTGGATCTGCGTCCACAGGACGCCACCACGCGCGCGTCGCTAACTGGCGGCGATGAGGTGACTCTCACGGTGAAGACTGCTGAGCCCGTCGGCGAGATGGGCTTCAACATCATCAACGCCGACGTGGCCGTGGGGCGCATCGACGTGCCGGACGGCGGCACGATCGTCTTCGAGAACGGTGCCGCCACGCAGGTGCCGGGCGGCATCCACCTTCTTGGCGGCCGCCTCGGCTTCTGGGGCTCGGCGACGCCTGGCGTCACTGCGGACGTTTGCGTGGACAGCAACTCCACCACGTTCGGCTCGGGCAATTCGTATCTGCGCTCGAACGTGACGGTTGCCCCGAACGTTTTCTGGACGCATCAGAAGGGGAATCTGTTCCATGAAAACGGCGCCTTGACGAACAACGGCATCATCCGGATTGAGAGCGGCATCCTCGATCTAAAGTCGGCTCCATACGTGGGCGCGGAAGACTCTTATATCGATCTCGTCGGCGGTGACGTGCGCGTATTCCCGCGCGGCGTCGAGGGGCAGATGACGGTGAACCAGTCGGGCGGAACTTCGCACTTCAGCAACGACGCGGACTGGTCGAAGGCGGCGCTCTCGTTCAGCATGACAAAGGGCACTGTGTACTGGGGCTCGGGCGAATCGACGCAGCCTGTGGTGGACTTCGAGAAGATATCCTTCAACGTGGATAGCGGAGCGGTCATCTTCGACACGAAGGAGCCGTATATCCTCCCAGACGCCTTCAAGGACACCGCCTTCTCGTCGGCGTCGATCCGGGCCGTCGGCGAAGAGGACGTCTACACGATGGGCGCATTCGAATGGAACATCGACGAGCTCAATTTTGGCACGAACGATCGCTTCGGCTATCTCGACCTCGAGCCTGGCGCGGCGCTGCAGGTGGGGTCTCTGCGCATGGGCGCCAATAGTTCGCCGCCGAAGAGCACGCGCGTCACGCTCAAGGCGGAATCGTCGCTAAACGTCACGAACATGGTGCGCATCGGCGAATGGAGCGGATCGACCGACACGGCAAAGCACGAGGTGATTGTGGCTGGCGGCACGTTCTCCTCGCTCGTGCCTGCGGTGGTGGGCTACGATTCGCCGTTCGGCTATCTCACGATATTGTCCGGCGAAGTGGACGTGCCGAGCCTCAATCCGCGCGGACGCCTCGACTACATGCCGGGATACGCCCAGCCCACGCTCACGCACGAGGAGCTCGTGCGCCAGGAAGGCGGTCTTCTCAAGGTGGGCTCTGGCGGCCTGAAGGACATGGGCACCACGGCGACCATGTACGCGCACGTCGAGCACAACCTGCCGAACTACGTGTTCCAGGCTGGCGAGCTACGCGCTACGGACCATTGGGCGACTGACTACTGCTCGGCCGTTCTCTTCGGCACCCGCGCCACCGCCGCAGGCGAAGAACCGTTCACGGTGAATCCCAACGGCAATACGATCACGTTCCACACCGGCCTCGCCGGCGAGGCGAACGTGACCATCGCCGGCACGGGCTCGTTTGTGAGCGATCCCGACTGCCAGGGCATTCCCGCCGGCAAATGGACAGTGGCAACGTCAACGGCCGTCGATCTGCGCGGCGCCTCTGGTTTCGCGGGCGGCCTCGAACTTGCGCCTGGCACATACGCGAGCGTCGCCAACAGCGCAACCAACCTCGTCGAGTTCGGCCTCTTCAACCTGCACACGAAGGATCTGGCGACGAACGACTTCTGGAACGCGCGCTTCCCGATGCTCAACACCGGGATGGAGCTTATGCATACCTGGCGTCTCAACGGCCAGCGCTCCTACCACACCTACGCCTATCAGGGCGAGTTCTTCGTTGCGCCGAACGAGGCGGGAACGTGGTACTTCGCCGGCAACTTCGACGACGAGATCTACCTCGAGATCGACGGCCGTGAAGTGATGTATGGTACGGACTGGAAGGCGGTCACCAAGGGCTCGGCCGATCTTTCGACTGGCTGGCACACGTTCAAGGCATTTGGATTCGACGGTGCAGGCGAAGCAGGTCCGCAGTACCGCCAGACGGAGTGGAACTCGACTTCTATGGGCCTTGGCTTCCGCCGCGGAAGCGATGGCGGCAACGCATCGGCCAACTACACGCGCTTCGACCCCGCGCATCTCATGATGCGCCCGAATTCCTACCTGCGCCTGCGCCGCGCAGCGGGCAGCGCCAGCATGGACGCCGAGGCGTGGGACGACCGCATCACATACATTTCGCCGGACCGCCTTCAGAAGAAGAACACGCTGCGCGCTTCGCGGTCTGCGGCAACATGCTCCACCGGTTCGTTCCTCGTTGAGCCGGACAAGGCAGGCGTGTGGACGTTCACTGGCCAGTGTGACGACAACGTGAGACTTGTGGTGGACGGTGAGAAGGTGCTGGAGACCTCGGCGTGGACTGAGGCGAAGACGGGCAGCGTCACGTTGACGCCTGGCTGGCATGCAGTCGAGATCCGCACGTTCGACGGCAGCGGCGGCTGGGGCGGCCAGCTCACCGACGCCGCAGGAAAGACGTGCATTCTCAAGGTGCAGCTGCCGGGCATGGAGAGCGCCGACGAGGCGATCGCCTTCCAGAACCCGGAGTTCCGCTTCGCGCCGACTGCCGACGGTTCGGACGTGCGGGCCGGACTTGGCGGCGTCTCGAAGGTGTCCGCCGGGGCCACTCTCGAAAGCACGGGCCTGGCGCCATACCCGATCTACGGAACGCTGGAGGGCGCGGGCACGCTCAGCGGCGCATTCCGCTTCGTGGGCGGGGCTAGCCGCCTTTCGGTGAAGGGCCAGGGCGTCTCCTCTGTTGTTGACGTCGTCGACTTCCAGAATCCCGATCCGCAGGCTCTTGCGGATCTCGGCGGCGTGAAGGCGCTATTTGCGGAGCGACCGTCTAGCCCGAGGTACGTCTTGAGCAGCCAGGCGCTTGGGCTTACCGATGAGCGCGCGTGCACGCTTCCCGTTGAGGTCTTCGACGAGTCCGGTAAGGACTATTCGGCGAACTTCAAGGTGCGCGTGCAGGGCGGGCAGGTGGTCTTGAGCAACGCCAAGGCGTTCGGCATCCACATCTTCCTCCGCTGAGCGTGCAGGGCCCAATGGAGTTCGGCGTCTTGCATTGGCGGCGCGCATGTGGTGGAACGAAGAAATGATAATTGCGGAACGAGCATTGTGCGCAGTCCTTCTTGGTCTTGCATGGACTCTCCAGGCGGAGCTCGCCTGGGAGACCGGCGCGTATACGCCGCAGTCATGGACCCCGCTTGCTGGCAACAACCTTCTTGCCGGGCACCAGGCGGCGCTGACCGGCGACTACTACGCGGAATCAGGCCGGTGCGTGAACGGCGCGTCGCTGCTCCTGCTCACCGACGGCGCCGTCCCTGGCACGGAGATCGACTGGTCGCAGGTGGTGGGCCTTGCGAACGGCGCCACGCTGACGTGGACCTTCGACGAGCCCATGGCGCTCGAGAAGATCAGAATATCCTCGCGCTGGGCAGACGCCGGGCGCGATGGAATTAGCGTGGCAAGCGTGCGGCTGCGCTACGGCTCGTCGAGCCAGTGGCAGAACCTCAACGCGCCGGCGCTTTCATACGCGACAGGCGGCTCAAGCGCCGCATGGGAAGGAACAGGCGCCTCCTTCGCCACGCTCGCCAACGCGGCGACTGGCTTTCTGGCGCAGAACGTGACGGGCATTAGAATCGCCTTCGGCGCGCAGGACAACAACGGCGCGGGCTACGTGGAGATCGAGGCGGTTGGAACTTCCATGACGCCCGACCCCGTCGTAACGGCGACGCTTCTCGGCGCTGAGGCCACCCGGGCTTCCGTGGGTGGCGTGCTTGAGCTCGTTGGGCTTAACGCGGCTTCGGCCGACGTCTATCTCGCCTTCGGTTCCGCTGCGGCATCATTGCCTGTGCCCGTGAAAGTCGCTTCCGGGCTTGTGCGCGGCGACTTGTACCGCTTTGTGGCGGACAACCTGCAGCCTGGCACCGTATACGCCTATTCTGCCTTCGCCTCCAACTCGTTGGGGAAAGTCTCGAGCGTCGTGGAAGGGCGTTTCACGCTGCCGACCGAGGAGCCGCTCGCCGTACGCGTGAACGAGATATGCGCGGCGGCCGACGTGGACTGGTTCGAACTCTACAATCCGAACGCGTTGCCGGTGGATCTGACGGACTGGCTTGTGAGCGACGATCCCGCGAAGAAGCCCGAGAAATGGAAGCGGCTTCCCGCAGGCGCGAGCGTGCCGGCGCATGGCTATCTCGTTGTCTATGCCGACGACGTCAACGCCTACACGAGCGGCGCGGTGCACATCGACGTGGGCTTCTCCTCGTCTGGCGAGGCGGTGGCGATTGCGCGCCCTGACGGCACGCTCGTTTCCTCTTTCGCCTACCCCATGCAGCTCGACGACATTTCGTACGGCTACGTTGAGGTGAACGGTGAACTAGCGCTGCGGTACTTCCGCACGCCTACGCCGGGCGCGCCGAACGACACCGAGGGGCTTGAGGGGCCAACCGCGCCAATCGTCTTCAGCGAGGCGCACGGCTACAAGACGGCGCCGTTTGCGCTTGCGCTGTCCTGTCCGGACGACCCTGCGGCGGAGATCCGCTACACTCTCGACGGCAAGGCACCGTCGTCCGCCAGCGCGCGCTACACCCAACCTCTGGCCATCTCCTCGACCACGGTCGTGCGCGCTGCGGCCGTCAATCCCGCCGCCATCATCCAGCGCGAGGGCGTGGCCTCGTACATCTTCCTCGACCAGGTGCTCTCCCAGGCGCCGTCAACTGCCTCTCCGGGCGGCGGCTTCCCCGCGAGCGGCGCCGTGAACAACCAGGCGATGCGCTACGGAATGCGTACGGATCTCGTGTCCGATCCCGTTGCGCGCGCGAAGATGCTGAACGGCTTCACGAATTCGATCGTGACCATCTCGATAGCGATCGATCCGGCGAATCTCTTCAACGCCTCGACGGGCATCTACGTGAACGTGTCAGGACGCGGCCTGGCCTGGGAGCGTCAGGGAATGGTGGAGCAGATCGACCCTGTAAACGGGACCGTCAACGAATTCTTCGCGCCGATGGGCCTGCGCATCCGCGGCGCGGCGAGCCGCCAGGCCGGCTACCCCAAGCATTCCCTGCGCCTCTTCTTCCGCAGCGAATACGGCATGAAGCGCGTGGAGTTCCCGTTCTTCGGCAACGAAGGGGCGTCGTCGTTCCGCCGCATGGACCTTCGCTGCTCGCAGAACTATTCGTGGGCCAACAATCCCACGGAGGCGTGGGGCTGGATGCGCGACGCGTTCGTCACCGAGACGTTCGAGCGCGACGCCCAGCGCGACGTGGGCCAGCCCTACACGCGCAGCCGCTACTGCAACCTCTTCATCAACGGCGTGTACTGGGGGCTCTACCAGACGCAGGAGCGCGCCGACGACCACTTCGCCTCCACCTACCTCGGCGGCGAGTCGGAAGACTACGACGCGTACAACGTCAACGAGCTCAATTCCGGAAGCGACGACGCGCGCCAGGCGCTCTACAACCAGATGATTGCGGGCTTCACGTCGAACGCCGCCTATCTGCGTGCGCTCGGATGCAACCCCGACGGCACCCGCAACCCCGACTATCCCGTGTACATCGACGTCACGAACCTCATCCTTCGCACGCAGATCGGTCACTACTGCGCCGACGGCGATTCGCCCTGCTCCATCTGGAGCAGAATGCCAAACAACTACTTTGTCCTCTACAACCACACCGAGGCTTCGACCGGCTTCAAGTGGTTCTGCCACGACGGCGAGCATGCCCTTGGCATGGGCGCGCAGTATGCGAGCCGCAATGGTCTCGTAGCCGACGCCACGTGCAACCCAGTCGCCTGGGGCGTGTTCTCCGGCCTCAACAACTTCAACTCCAACTGGCTCAACCACGAGCTCATGAAGAACGCCGAGTACCGCATCGTGTGGGCGGATCTCTTCCACCGCCACTTTTTCCCGGGCGGCGTTCTCTCGACGACGAACAACGTGCTGCGCTTCCGCTCGCGCATGGCGGAGATCGACGACGCTATCGTGAACGAGGCGGCGCGATGGGGACGCAATGGCCAGACATACGCCACCTGGACGAACGCATGCGAATACATCATCTCCGACTTCATCGAAAGGCGCTTCCCGCTGCTTCTCGCCAACTACCGCACTGAAGGCTGGTATCCTTCCATCGACGCGCCCACGCTCGAACTCTCCCGGAACGGCGCGCTCGCCTCGTTCGTCTCGTCTCCCGGCACTACGATCTACTACACGCGCGACGGTTCCGACCCTCGCCTCTTCGGCGGTGCGGCGAGCGCTTCAGCCGAAACTTTCACGGAGGCGATCGCAGTTGACGAGAATGGCTTCGCCGTCTGCGCGCGCGCCCGCTCTGCCGACGGCGAATGGAGCGCGCTTTCGGAGATCGACGTGCCAGGATTCGTTCCCGTAGCTCTCACGGCCACGCTTGACGCGGGGACTCTCACCGTCGCATACGCCAATCTTCCGCACGCGGCGCGTCTCCTGGTGGCGTGGGATTCCTCCGATCTTGGCGAGGCTCCGTCCAATTGGAGCCACACGGCTGATCTCGGCGAGGTCGCAGCTGGCACGGGCGCGCTGCGCGTGGGCGCGCCGGCTGGTTTTGATTCATCTGCCGAAGCCGTCCTGCGCGTGTTTCTCGTCGAGACGATCGTCTCGTCCGGACGCGAGAAGCTCGCCTACGTGCGTGGTGACGGCACGCAGCGCGTGGCGCTCGACTACACGCCGACGGCATCTACGCGCTGCCGGGTGAAGTTCGCGATGGACATGGGCGCTGGCGGCGTGTTCGTTGGCACCGACAAGGGCAACGACCGCGACGACTGGCGTTTCTTCTCAAACAAAGACAAAGGCGACGTCACCTATCTCGACTTCCCGTCCGACAGACGCATCTCTGGCGCGGTCGTTCAGGATTCCACGACGATCTACGACTACGAGTTCGGCAACTTCTACCTGAAAGACGCCGCGACTGGCGAGGTGCTGCTTTCGGGCGATGCGACGGCGTTCCCTGCGAACTATGCGCCTGCCACATATCTCTTTTCTCTCGCTTCAGCTGGAAGCCACAGCTATGGCACGGTCTATTCGCTCAAGTTCTACGAAGGCGAAACGCTTGCGCGCGACTATGAGCCGGCGCGAGACGAAAACGGCGTAGTGTGCCTCTACGAGTCGATGAACGGACGCTTCTACTATCCTTCGGGTGGCGCGCTTGCGGGCGGGCCGGTGGTAGGCGTCACAGGCGGCTCGCCGAGTTTTGAGGTGCTGGCCGCCTCCGCGCCAGTTGTGTGCGGGCCAGGTGAGTGGTCCGCAGGGGGACTTGAGCCGGTTTCTTCGGACCTCGCCTCATCGCTGCGCGTCGCAGAGGTCATGAGCGTGCCGGTGTTGGGCGGCAGCGACGGCGAGGAGTATATCGTCCTGACCAATCTCGCCCAGACTGCCGCGCTGCACATCGGCGGCGTGCAGGTGACCTGCACGAAAACGGGCGACGCCGTGGCGAAATGCGCATTCATGCTGCCGCTTGGCCTCACGCTCGCCCCGGGCGCGTCCTTATGCTGCACGAAGGCAGATTTCTGGCCGGATGGAAAGATCACGGACGGCAATGTGGACGTTCGTCTCTTTGACGCCGGAGGGGCGCTAGTCCAGCATCTCTATCTTTCGACGAAGTGGACGGGCAACGTCTTCCGGATGTGCGACGGCAAGGGAGGTGCGTTCTGCGCAACGTCGTTTGCGGCTGAAGTGGTTTCGCCGGAAGACTGGCGGCCATCGATTCCCGACATCGACGACAGGGCCACGCGCCAGGCCGTTGCGGATGCGATACTCTCTTTGCCTGCGCTGCAGGCGTGGCTCGCGGGCGTTTCCACTGCGGAAGAAGGCGCAGAGGCCGTGGCCGCGTTTCGTGGCGATGTGGCCACGCTTGCCGCCTGCTACCTTGTGGCGTCGCTGCCCGAGACTGATCCGGATATCGATCTTGCGTTCAGTGCAATTGCATTCGACGCGGCGGGAAAGATCGAGTTCGGCGTGGAGCTGCGCCAGCACGGCGCATTGATCGACCGTGCGCTCAACGGAATCTTGCGGCTGGAGCACCTCACGGAACTTTCAGGTGAATCCGTGGATACGGTCGATCTTGGATCTGTCGTTCCTGTGCCGCTTGAAAAGAGAACGCTTACGCGTCCGGCCGATGGCGAACGGCATTTCTTCCGCCTTCGCATCTCCGAACGATGACGACTTGATTTCATTTGGACCTGCTTCTCTTTGACCCAAGAAGATTTATTTTTTGAATGTCTGTAATATTTGCTGGAAGTCTACGTTCCTTGTATGCGGGGACAATGATGAACCCGCGGAATTATGGTACAATGTTACCGCATGCAGAAAAGGAGCATATGCATATGACAGAGATCGACAACGCATTCGTGAATAACAACGGGCGCTTTTGCAGAATGGCGAAGCTTGGTTTCGTGGCAATCGTGCTGTTGGGGGCAGCAACAGCGGTGGGTCTGTCGTATCCGCCCTACGAGTACTACACCGGTACAACCACGGGCACTCCGGCCCTCAACTACACGAAGGTATGCGAACCCGGCCGCACTGGCGAGGCACAGGCGACCTATGTGGTGCTTGGGCACTGTTACCCGGCGCGCCAAGCCCTGTCGAATACGGCGTATGATGGCAAGGTTGTGATTCCGTCCAAGATCGGGGGGCTTCCTGTGCGGAAGATCAATGACGCTGCGTTTATCGCGTGTCAGAAGATCCGGAGCGTGACGATTCCCGCGACAGTGCGCGAGATAGGCGCACGTGCGTTCTCCGACTGCTGGAATCTGACGAACATAACGTTCGCCTCAGGATCTGGTCTCGCGACGGTGGGCGACTCGGCGTTCACGAATTGCATCAGCCTCATGTCGATCACGTTCCCGAAGACGCTCTCCCGGCTGGGGGCAGGATGTTTCCAGGGATGTGCCCAGCTTACGGATGTGTACTTCCTCGGAAACGCGCCGCGTCTTACGGTTCCTGTAGGGACGAACACGTCTGTTCTTGGCGAGATGATCTTCCGCAACTACGGCTACTACGAGAGGTTCAAGGTCCACATCAACAGAAACACATACGGATGGATTGCTCCGTACGAGAAAGGCGTGCCCGAGAAGTGGCCGGTGGACTACGGCTACATGCAGGCGCACGAGACGGTTGCGGAAGACGATGGAAAATCCCTGACTATCAAGATGAGATAGTAGATTACGGCTGCGGGGGAGAGTGCCGTGCCCCATTGTGTCATTGTGACATTGCCAATGTCACTGCTAGAATGACATAATTTCACGCTTCCACAAAAGCGACATTGGCTCAGCCGGGATGGCCCCCGCAGAATGTTTCCATCTGGCAACGGCTGGCGCAGACGCGAGCCGGTTCGTTGACGTTCTTCAATGAACTGGCTGCGGCAGGGGCTGTCTTTGCTTCTGCCTGCGGCGCTTTTTGCGTCTGCATAAAAAGACGTCAACCCAAAGGAGACACCATGCCTAAACCACACACCACCATCAGCGACGACGACGACGCCAGATCCGTCCCGCGCCCAGGGCCAATGCAGGGTCGTGTTCTGGCCGCCGCCGGTCAGAACATGACCAGGAAAAAATCTTCCGTAAGAAAGTGCCCATGAGGACGCTTTCTCTTGCAAGCGGGACGACAATCTAGAAGGACAACCACCATGAACAAAGAGACGATGACGAGCGCCGAAGAGTTCTTCGGCGAACCCAGGAAGCACAATGCGCCCGCCCGCAGGGGCAGGGCACGCGGCAGGAAGGCCGACAAGGACCTCTTCGCCGAGCTGAAGCTGAAGATGGTCATGCGCATCTACAGCGTGTCGCGCGCCCGCGCGGCGGCGATCATCGCCGGCCGGGCCGGCGAGAGGCAGGCGCTCGAGGAGGCCCGCGAGGCCGCCCGCCGCCTTCATGGCGACGGGACGATGGCGGCCGAAGACTTCTTCGGCGCCTGAGAGTCAACCGACGACAAACCGAGAACAAAGAAAGAGAGAACTAGACAATGGCGAAATTCAAGCAGATACCGCAGAGCTTCCTGTACCGCAGGCTCCTGAAATACTTCGGCAACATGGTCAGGAACTACGACGAGGCCTGCCGCGACGACGACTTCTTCGCCGTCGTGCGCAACTGCCTCGACCACGACAGGGGGGTGGAGCTCGTAGAGGCGGCGTACCCGCCCGCCGAGCTGGACGAGATGGCGAAGGCGCGCTCCCGCGCCTGCCGCCTCGACCTCTCGGACCCGCTGGACGACGTGTTCTGCGCGCTCTGGAACAACGAGGGGAGCCGCGCCAAGTGCCGCGCGGTCCTCGAGGCCGCGCTCGAGTACATGGAGGCCGACTGCGAGGACAGGGGGGAGGACGTTGTCGGGCGCCGCTTCGCCGAGCTCGCCCGCGCCCTCAAGCTCGGCGACCTGGAGGCGGAGCTGCTAGTGCTCGCCTACGTGTGCGACCAGACGTGCTTCAGCTGGCCCGTCCATCACGTCGAAGACCGCGACAAGCCCCTCTACTACGCGATGGCCCTCGACCGCTCGTACGACGAGGTGTCGCAGGCGCTCTCGCCGAAGGGGACCCTGCTCAGGCTCGGGCTCCTCGACTGCGACTACGACTTCAGCCGCCGCACGCTGGGCGGGTTCATGGACGGCACGTCCGAGGAGACCATCGAGCGCCGCTTCTACGCCAGGAGCGACGAGAGGGACGTCCTCCCCTGGGAGTTCTACGGCGAGCTCGCCGCGAAGGACGGCGAGGTGCTAAGGCGCATGGTCGCCGCGGGCGGCAGGTGCAACGTACTCCTCTACGGGGCGCCCGGCACGGGCAAGACCTCGTTCGCCCGCTCCCTCGCGAAGGAGCTCGGCCGCGCCGCGTTCGAGATCCGCCAGGGCGACGACGACGGCCGCAACATGAAGTCCGAGGCGCGCATGATGGGCATCCAGATGTGCAACAACCAGGAGGACCCCGAGACGAGCCTGATGATAGTGGACGAGGCGGACGAGCTGCTGCGCGGGACGTCCGGCGGCTTTGGCCCCTTCGGTCTCTTCGGCTTCGACACCGGCGGCAAGTCCACCGAGAAGGGCGTGATGAACTCCATTCTCGACGAGATGAGGGTTCCCGCGGTGTGGATATCCAACGCGCCCGCGGAGGCGATGGACGAGAGCGTGCGCCGCCGCTTCGACTACTCCGTCTGCTTCGAGCGCCTGAACAACGCCCAGCGCGTCGCCATCTGGCGCAACCAGGTGGCGAGGCACGGCCTCGGGGAGCTCATTCCAGGGGAGAAGATCGAGCAGTACGCCTCGAAGTACGAGACGAGCGCGGGCGGCATCTCCACGGTGCTCGCGAACGTGAAGCGCATGGCGCCCGCCGCCGACAAGGTGGACGAGCTCGTGGCGGCGCTGATGAAGCCGCACTGCAGGCTCATGGGCGTGAAGGACGCGAACGCCTTCCTCCCCGCGAAGGACTACTCGCTCGACGGGCTCAGCATCAGGGGCAAGGTCTCGCTCGAGCGCCTGGTGAAGGCCGCGCGCAACTACCTCGACGCCGGCTTCTCCGCGGCGGCCGAGGACAGGCCCCGGATGAACGTCCTCCTCTACGGGCCTCCCGGCACTGGCAAGACCGAGTTCGTCAAGTACCTCGGCAAGGAGCTCGACCGGAAGGTCGTGGTGGTGAAGGGCAGCGACATCCTCGGGATGTACGTGGGCCAGAGCGAGCAGAACATCGCCCGCGCCTTCCGCCGCGCGGAGGCCGAGCGCGCCATCCTCTTTTTCGACGAGGTGGACGGCCTCCTGCAGGACCGCTCGAACGCCTCCCGCAGCTGGGAGGTCACCCAGGTGAACGAGCTCCTCCAGCAGATGGAGGGCTTCGACGGCATCATGGTGGCGGCGACGAACTTCTCGAAGAGCCTCGACCCCGCGACGATGCGCCGCTTCACGTTCAAGCTCGAGTTCGGCTACCTCGACGACGCCGGGAAGAGGACGTTCTTCGAGCGGATGTTCAGGACCAGGCTCTCCGAGGAGGAGGCCGCGGAGCTGTGCAGGCTGCGCAACCTCGCGCCCGGCGACTTCCGCACCGTGCGCCAGGAGCAGTTCTACCTCGGCGACGAGGTCACGAACCTCGAGCGCATCGAGGCGCTGAAGGAGGAGTGCGCCGTGAAGAAGGACAAGCGCACCAGCCTGCTGCCCATCGGCTTCGGCGAAAATGTGTAATATCTGCCCAGCAACAACGTTTTCTATCATCGAAAGGAAAAGACAAATGAATGCTAGACTGATTCCCATGGTTGTAGAGAAGACCGGTGGCGGCGAGCGCGCGTACGACATCTACTCGCGCCTCCTCAAGGACCGCATCGTGTTCGTGGGCGGGGAGATAGACGACGACATGGCCAACGCCGTCGTCGCGCAGCTTCTCTTCCTGCAGGCGCAGGACCCCAAGAAGGCGGTGGCGATGTACATCAACTCGCCGGGCGGCAGCGTCACGGCCGGCCTCGCGATACTCGACACGATGAGGATGGTGAAGTGCCCCGTGGCCACGTACTGCGTGGGACAGGCCGCGTCGATGGGCGCGGTGCTGCTCGCGGCCGGCGAGAGGGGCCGGCGCTACGCGCTGCCGCACGCGCGCATCATGGTGCACCAGCCGTGG
>JAFUDL010000408.1 GCA_017459225.1 Kiritimatiellia bacterium | reverse complement strand
TGCGACGCGGCCGGGAACTGCAGCGAGTGCTCGTACACGGGAATCTGACATGACCAGGGCACAGTACCAGAGGGAGCTCGAGAAGCTGGAGCGCGAAGCGGACGAGAAAGGCTGCTGCGTTCTCCCTTCCAGACCGCTTTTCGACCCGGACGACGCGCCGCGGGCCACGGGCCGCGAACAACGGACAGAGAGGCATGGGCATGGAGATTGACGGCCTCAACCTCGCAATGGGCGGCAGCGCGGTGACGGCGATCGCCGGGATCGCGGGCGCGTGGATCAAGGCGAAGTTCGGCAAGACCACCGTGCCGCAGCCGCTCGAGACGCGCGAGGAGCCGCGCTTCGTCACCTGCGACCAGTGCGCGGAGCACCGCAAGGCCATCAACGCCCGCATCGACGACATCGGCCCCGCGCTGGGGCGCGTCTTCAAGAAGCTCGACGAGAACGACAAGCGCGCGGAGGAGCGCAGCATCCAGACCCACCGCCGCCTCGACCCGCTCGTGGAGGAGATCGGCCGCCTCCGGGGCAAGGTGGAGATCGTCGAAAAGGCGGCCATGAACGCAACCATGGGAGGCAAGAAGTGAAGAACCCGCTTATCCAGAAATCCATCTTGACGATCCTCAACCGGCTCGACCGCGTGGCGCTCCGCGAGACCACGCTCGCGAGCGAGGTGGAAATCGCCATCGACCGTCCGCTCACCACGGCGGAGTTCACCGACGAGCTGCTGTTCCTGGCGCAGCGCGACCTCATCGCGCGCGACCGGGATTCCTTCGACGAGACCCTCTGGTCCATCACGCAGAAAGGCGAGCTCGCGTTGAGAGGATTGTAAACGGCGCGCTCGGTGATCGCGCCCTACCGACGGTAGGGGCCGACCACCGGGCGGCCCGAGAGAAACCATGGCAAAGGTACGTACAGATAGTTGGGCGTCGTCCCTCACCGAGGAGCAGAGCTGGCAGCTCTACTACAAGGCGCGCGGGCTCCGGTGGAACGAGGCCGCCGACTGGGCGGTGAAGGAATTTGGCGTGGACGCGCCCAGCCGCACGGCGTTCTACGCCTGGCTAGGACACATGCGCGCGGAGGAATCCGCCCACCGTCTGGAGCAGGCGGCGACCGCCGCCGCCGAGGCCGCAGCGCTCGCGAAGACGAAGACGAGCGACGAGGCGCAGATCGCGGCGTATAAGGCGATGGCCACGGAGCTTGCGCTGCGCACCGGCAGCGCGAAAGAGGCGGAGAAGTTCATCCAGATGGCGGCCACGCTCGCCGACAAGCGCCTAAAGGCCGCCGAGCTGAAGTTGAAGGACCGCGCGCAGCAGACCAAGGACGAGACCCTCCGTCTCGCCCGCGAGAAGTTCGAGGCCGCCGAGAAGCGGCTGGAGCGCGTCGCCGAGATCGCCGACGCCGCGCGCGGCGGCAAGGTGGACCCGGCGAAGGTCGCCGACGAGATCGACCGCATCCTCGGAAGGAAGAAGTGATGAGTGTTGCCAATGTGAAAATATCCAATTCCAATTCCAATACCCAATTGGGCATTGGCAACATTGGTATTGGCAACATTGGCAACACTTCATACTTCCTGCCCTACCAGGAAGCTTGGATCAACGACGACTCGCCGCTGAAGGTGGCCGAGAAGTCGCGCCGCGTCGGCTTCACCTACGCATCGAGCTACCGCATGTTCCAGAAGTGCATGCGGCGCGGCAAGGGCTTCACGCAGTGGGTGAGCTCGCGCGACCAGCTCACCGCCCAGGAGCTGATCCGCGACTACGTGGCGATGTGGTGCAAGCTCGCCAACGTGGCCGCCAAGGGCATGACCGGCGAGAACGTGGAGGTGATCGACCCGGAGAAGGACATCACGGCGTTCGTCTGCACGTTCCCCAACGGCGCGCGGATCGTGTCGCTCTCGTCGACGCCGGAGGCGTTCGCGGGCAAGGGCGGCGACGTGTTCCTGGACGAGGTGGACCTGCACCGCGACTCCGGCGCGCTCATCGACATGGCCTATCCCTGCATCATGTGGGGCAACCAGCTTGAGATGGTGAGCGCCTACCGCGTGGACGGCTCGAAGGACACGCCGTTCGCGAAGCTCGTCGCGGAGGCCAAGAAAAACAACCCGCAACACGCCTCGCTGCACCGCGTCACCATCCACGACGCGGTGGCGCAGGGCCTCGTGGAGAAGATCAACGAGAAGAGCGGGCGCAGCCAGACGCGCGAGGAGTTCCTGAGGCAGACCCGCGCCGGGTGCCGCACCCAGGCGGCGTGGGAGAGCCAGTTCGAGTGCAAGGTACAGGACGCGGGCGGGCGGCTGCTGCCGGTCAAGACGCTCGCGCCGTGCGAACTGGACGAGAAGGAAATCGCCGACATTGAGCGCCGCTTCCCGAACGCGCCGCGCTTCGCGGGATTCGACATCGCGCGCAAGCGCCACGCAAGCGCATGGTGCGAGTGGATACAGGTGGGCGTCAACTTCTACCTCGTCGACCGGGAGACGTTCCACGACATGCCGTTCAAGGAGCAGCGCAAGTTCCTTGAGGCGAAGATGGAGCGCAGGGAGCGGCGGATCACGCGCCTCGCGATGGACGCCACCGGCCTCGGCATGGAGACCGCCGAGTGGGCTGCCACGGAGAAGTGGCCCGGGCGTGTGGACCAGGTGAACCTCGAGAGCCACCGCCGCCACGAGCTGTGCATGATGTTCCAGGACTGGTTCCTCACGTCCCGCGCGTGGATCCCGGCGGACCCCGTGCTCCGCGAGGACTACTCCGTGCCGTACACGAAAACGGCGGCGAACGGCGCGCTGCGCGTGGTGGTTCCGGAGTTCGAGAACGGCGACGGCGAGACGTCGCACTGCGACGAGTTCATGGCCGGCGTGCTGGCGCGTTCCGCCGCGAGCGCGGGTGCGGGCGAGGGCACGGCGCAGGCCACGTCGGAGATCGAGGACGATCCGTTCGGCGACGAGCCGCGCGGGCTCACGAGAAGGAGCTTCATGTGATGGGCATACTGAGCGGCATATCCCGGTTCTTCTTCCAGAAGCGGACGAACGACTTCGACGCGAACGAGGCGTTCCGCCGCAACCAGCTCAGGTACAACGCGCTCTACGCGCTGGACCCGGACGTGCTCGTGCGCCATCTCTCCGCGTTCGAGCGCGGCGACATCTGCGGCCTTGAGCGCGTGCTGGACGAGTTTGAGCTGCGCGAGGACAAGATGAAGATCGGCGCGTTCAAGATGGCGGCGGCCGTCTCGTCGAAGCCGTGGGAGGTGCGCATCCGCAAGGGCGAGGAGGAGAACCCGCGCGCCAAGGTGCACCAGCGCGCGCTCACGCGCTTCTGGAACCGGATCGAAACAACGGACGCCTTCTGCCGCAACCGCAGGGGCGGGATCCGGCTCCTGGTCAAGCAGATGATGAGCGCGCAGAGCCGCGTCTACTCCGTGCACGACATCTGCTGGAAGGTGAACGGCGACGGCACCCTGAACGCCACGTTCACGCACGTGCCGGCGTGGTGCTTCGAGAACCGCACGGGCCGCCTGCGGTTCATCCGCAACGACGGGCAGACGCAGGGCGAGGAGATGCGCGACGGCGAATGGCTCGTGACCGTTGGCGAGGGCGTGGGCATCCCGTCCGCGATCCTGGCGATGGCGAAGCGGCTCAGCTGGAACGACTGGCTGCTCTTCAGCGAGAAGTGCGGGATGCCGGTGATCATCGGCAAGACGGCCGCGCAGCGCGGGACGGCCGCGTGGGACCAGCTCGCCCGCGCGATCCGCGCCGTGGCGCCGAAGACGGGCCTCGTGGCGGACGCCGGCAGCGACCTCTCGGCGGTCTCGATGGGCTCCGCGAACGGCACGGGCACGTACCGCGAGCTGGTCGATACCGTTGACCGCGCGATCTCGTCGCTCTACCGGGGCGGCGACCTCGCCACGATGTCGAGCGGGCCGGACTCAGCCGGCGTGAACGCGCAGGACGGCGAATCGGAGCTGATGGACGGAGACGGCTGCTCGATGGTCTCAGAGACGCTGCGCGACCAGGTGGAGAAGTTCGTGATCCGCTTCGAGTGCGGCGACTTCGAGCCGCTGGCGGAGATCGTGATCAACCCGCCCGCCGAGACGGACGACGTCGAACGCGAGATGAAGATCGACTCGCACCTCGCCGGGCTGGGCGTGAAGCTCTCGAAGGCGGACGCCCTCGCCCGGTACGGCCGCACCGAGGCGGCGGACGAGAAGGACGCCCTCGAAGCGCCGAAACCGGCCGCTCCGGGCCCCTTCGGCGCACTCCCGAACGAGGCGCAGCCCAAGACCCCTTTGCAAAACGCGAAATCCGCGTTGCAAAACGCGCCGGGCAATCCAGACGGACAAGGAGAGGGTCAGGACGCCCCCGCGCTCCTAGGGCCGTTTTTGCGCGCCCTGAAAGAGGACTGCAAACCGCTTGCAGCGGAGGTGGAAGACCTCCTGAAGGCGCTTGAATCGGGAGGGCCGCGCTCCGTCGTGGCCGAAAAGGCGAAGGCGCTCCTGGAGAAGCTGCCGGAAATGGTGCCTTCCGATCCCGCGCTCGCGCCGCTCCTCGCGGAGGAGATGGCCAAGGCATACGGCGAAGCGTTCACCAAGGCGCAGGAAGGTTCTGCCGCGTCCGCTCCGTCGGATGCCGCCCTGGCTAATGAAATCACCAACCCTTGCCCGAAGTGCCACCGCAACAGGCCTAATGGCACCACCACATGTAGCTTCTGCGCGAAGCGGCAGGCGAACCACACCGCTGGCAAGGCTGCGTTTGCAAAGGTCGTACAGACGAAGGCAGATGTTGTTGACGCGATGGAGCGCGACAAGATCGGCAAGATTGACTTCATTTGGGGAAAACCTGGTACGCCCGCACGCGATTACGAAGACGGAGAGGGCTTCAGCAAGATACTGATCAAGCATAAGGCCACCGCGTCTGCGATACCTGGTGTTATTGCATACGGCGACATTTATGAGGACACGGTGAACGGGAAATACTACATCGTGATGAAGCGCTATGTAGTCTCACTCAGAAAAAAAGCCGGTGCGAACAGCTATGTCATAACAGGATTCCAGGCTGACGATCCAAACTATGTCGCAAACATCAGAAAGGAGTACACCCTTGTCGAGAAAGGCGAATAGAATCCATCTGAGGGTGGTGGACCGCTTTGCTACTCCGGCCGTACAATTCCATCGCTGGAAAGACTCCCACCTACTTCCAAGTGCCTCAGCTTGTTACTTCCCTGGTGTTGCCTCAGATGCCGCACATTCTACCACACTCCGCGCCGACGCGCAAGGGGGTATTTGACATGGAAACGATTTACTCGATAGGCGGCATCGCCGCAGTGTTCAACGCGCTCGTCTCGGG
>JAFUDL010000407.1 GCA_017459225.1 Kiritimatiellia bacterium | reverse complement strand
TGAATACGGCGACTCGCGCACGACCGGCGAACTGCACGTCAATGTGCCGGAAGGCGAGACGGTGAAGAACGCCACGGTCGCCTTGACGGGAAAACTCAAGTTCGTGAAGGAAGGCGCGGGAACGTTCATCGCTACCAAGTCGTGGCAGACATATTGCGGCGGCACTGAGATAGTGGCTGGACTGTTCCAAGACGGCACATATGGCTTCAATGCGCCACTCGGCAACGCGGGCGCGATCACAATTGGCCCAGAAGGACGCTTCGACATGCGCAATGGAGCGTTCTTCGGCTATCCGTTCGTGCTTGCCGGAGGCGTCGTCAGCAGCAGCGCGGAATTCACAGGGTCGGGGCGAACGATACCTTCGTTGACTTTGACGGCGGATTCGTTCTTCGATGCCACGCATACGTTCGGCCTTGTGGCCGACACGAAAAACAAGGAGAACCATCCGTCAGCGCTTGACCTTGGCGGACACACAATGGACGTGATCATCGGTGGTGGCGGCAAGGCGTTCCGCCTTAAGAACACGTACGCGACAAACGGCACCATACGCGTGACGCAGTGTGCCGAGGGTGGAATCTTCTCGTTCATCGACACCGCGGTGCGTGCAGAGACGGTGGACTTCGAGATCAAGGGCGAAGTGCGCGTGCATTGTCCCACAACGGTGCGCAATCTGACTCTTGACGAGAGTGTATGCACAGGTAATCATTCTCCCAGAAGTGCGATTTCCGTGCTGGGCACGTTCAAGACGGCGACAACGGACTTCCCGAACGTGAGGATGATGGACGGTTCGATGCTTGACCTTCGCGACGGGCAGGGAGCGTTCGCGGCCGAGAGCACGTCGGAGTACGATTCCGGGCTCTCCTTCGCCGACGGCGCCACGGTGATGCTCGATCTGCGTGGCCGCCGATTCGTGAACGGCGACTACGCGATCACCTGGCAGACGCCTCCTGAAAATCTCGCCTCGCTCAAGTTCAAGGCATACGGAAGATCCCCGTACACATTCTCGACGGATGCGGGCGGCGTGCGCGTATTCAGCGGAATGGTAATCTCTATCCGCTGATTTTTCCCGCATGGCGTTCAGGTGTCTAGCGGCGTTGTTGCTGACCGCGTGGTCATGCGCGGCGGCTGGGCGCTTTGGCGCGTCGTTCGACGGATATGAGGCTGGCGAGCCGCTTACCGACAAGGGCGCGACTGGTGGCGGATGGGAGCCGTTCGCGGCGGATGCGGTGGCGTCCAACGTGGTTGAGGGCGCGCGTGGCGCCATCGCGTTCAGCAGCGTAGAGGCGCTCGTATTCGCGTCTGACACGGTGGGCGCGGAGACGACGTCGCGCGTTGAGTTCTCGATCTGCCCAGATGCGCTCATGGGCGGCGAGCCTCCGCCCGACGAAGGCATGGCCGCGCTCTCGCCTGCGATTGACGCCGCGGGCGAGACGGGCTTCTACGGATGGGGCAACGGCCGATGGCACTGGCTTTCGGCGGCAAACGTGGCGCCTGCCGCGGGCGAGTGGATCCACGGCTGCGTGGAGACGCGTCAGGTGGGCGGCGCGACGTACGTGGGCTATCTCGTGAAGGACGGGCAGGGAGTGTATGTGAGACTCGCGGACCGTGACGGGCGCACGTGGTTCTGCGGACGCGCTGCGGAGTCAGTCTCGCCGAGCAAGGTGGCGTTCACCGGAGTGGGCAAGTTCGGCGCGTTCACGGGCGGCGACGAGCCGGACGCGCGCGAGTACAGGGTATATCACTGGATCGGCGGCGAGGCGGGCAACTGGGAGGAGTCCGCCAACTGGTCGCTCGAACCGGGCGGCGAGCCGGCTGACGCGTTCCCTTCGGAGGCGGGCGACTTTGCGAGGATCGCGGGCACGGTGGCGCTCACGTACCGCGGCGCGACGGCGGGGGTGAAGGACTTCGCGGTGGAGTTCGAGGAGGGCGCGACAAAAGTGGTGGGCGGCGAACTGTGCATGACGGCGATGAAGCTCAAGACGAACCGTCCGCGCGTGGGCCACGCGCTTACCGTCGAAGTGCCGTCCCTCTTCGGACAGCATCCGGAATGCTCGTTCGTGTGGCAGCGCGCGCCGTGGAACAAGCGCTGGAGCGGCACGCCGATCTCGACTGCGGCGGAATACACGCCAACGGTGGACGACTACGAGCACTGGCTGCGACTCGTCGTGTATGCGGGCGGCGGAGAATCCTACCGCAAGGAGTTCTACTTCTCGAAGCTGCCAGTCTTCTACATCGACACAGAGGGCGGCGTAACGCCCACCGAGAAGAAGGTGGAGCATCCCGCCACCATCTTCGTGCAGGGCAACGACGAGTGGAAGCACCAGTACGAGGGCACGGGCGTGGTGAAGGTGCGCGGCAACACCACATCCACGTATCCGAAGAAGCCATACAAGATCAAGCTAGACGACAAGACGAACATGTTCGGCATGGGCAAGAGCAAGCACTGGGTGATGCTCGCGAACTACAACGACATCGCGCAGATGCGCAACAAGCTCGCATACGACTTCGCGAACGAGATAGGCTCGCTGGGCATGGACTCCACATGGGTGCAGTGTGTGCTGAACGGCGAGTTCACGGGCACCTACCAGTTCTGCGAGCACGTGCGGGTGGGGTCCGGGCGCGTGGAGATCTTCGACTGGGAGGACGCGGTGGCGGACAAGACCGACCTCTCCGGAATCGATCCTGAGGTCGAGGACATATCGGGCGGCTATCTATTCGAGTTCTCCTCCGAGATGGACGAGCTCACAAAGTTCACCACGAAGTCGGGCTATCTCTCGCTGCCCACGATGGTAAACTCTCCCGAATATCTCTACACCAATCCCGCGATGCTCCAGTACTGCAAGGACTTTCTGCAGAACTACTGGGACGCCTGCACTTCGGCGGACCGCCGTTCGAAGGAGGGCAGGCACTACAGCGAATACTGCGACGTGGATTCGATGGTGCATTTCTTCCTCGTGGAGGAGCTTTTCGCGGACGGATGCGCCAAAAGCCGCTTCGCGTATCTCGACCGCGGCGGGAAGCTGACGTGGGGGCCGGTGTGGGACTTCGACTGGGGCATGGGGTCGATCGCGCAGGACAACACAGGCGGCGCGCCGAAGACCTGGTACTGCGCGAGCGGAAAGACCGCCTCGGAGGAGAACTCGATGTTCAAGGAATGGGACAGCGACTTCTACTTCTGCACCAAGCTGCAGAAGCGATACTGGGAGGTGCGCGCAAAGTACATTGAGGCGTTCTGCGAAGGGGGCCTGATCGACCGGTACGAGGCGTATCTCGTCGAGGCGTGCGCGGCGAACGACGCGCGCTGGCCGCGCTCGCGGAATTTCGCGCAGGACGTGACGGTGCTGCGGAATTTCTTCAACACTCGCATAGGGTGGCTTGATGCGCAGTTCGAGACGGTGCCCGGGTTGATCGAATCCCTGCGGGGACCGAGGCAGACGAACCAGTCCACCTGGGATCCCGACGCCGAAAGCGGCGTGCTCGGCGAAGCGCCTTCCCTGCCGCTAGAATGGGTGCGTGCGGCGCTGGTGGGCGCGGATCCGACCTTCGGCTACGCCTCGGCCGAGCGGCTCACTGCGGCAGTCACCAACACGCCGAGCGCGTGGGGCAAGGCTACGCCGCTTTGGCACGACTGGGTGGCGGGCACCAATCCGGATCCTGCCGGCACGAACGCGACGCTGCGCATCGTGGAGATCGTGCCGGAGGAAGATGGCGCTGTGCGTCTCGGCTGGACGCCAGACCTCGGCGACAGGCGCATCTACACGGTGTGGGGCTGCGCCGATCTCGCCGCGGGCGACTGGCATTCCCCAACGAACTCCACCGACCGCTTCTTCAAGGTCAAGGTCTCTCTTCCGCCCGGCGGCTGATTGCGCGGGAGGGGGAAATTTGGTATAATTCTCGGTGTGAAGAGGGATGGGGCAAGCCGATCGTTTTCACTTGAAAGAATGAGGAATGAGAAAATGCCGAGTTGGAATAAATGTCATATTTTGTATGCAGTTGTACTGGTGTTGTGTTTTCCCGGTGTCTTAGTTGCGCGTATTCCGGAACCCGATACGATTCTGGTGGGAACTTTGGCTGGGCAGAACGGGACCAAGATTGCATCGCGTCCAGGCCAGACAATAGTTGTGCGCGCCGTGGTGGACGGTGTAACTTTGGCATCCGCCGAGGTGCCGTCCGACGGCGACGGAAAACGCAGAAATTGAATCTCCCGGTTTTGCCGACGGTTGACGATGCGATTGCGTGGACAAACGATTTGATCGCACAAATTGCGGAAACGGATGTATGAGTTCTCGGCATCCACGCATCGCCGGTCTTACCCGCTTCTGGGTAAGGTGGGGACATTGAGTGATGCTTTCGTTGCAGGGAGTTTAGGATCATGGGAGGGCGGCTGTCCCCAGCCGCCGTATATCCGACTGACATTCCGCCGCGATTAGGGTACGATAGGCGTACTGAATTGAAAGAGGAGAATATCAAATGAAACGGATGGTTTTTGGGGTGATGATCCCTTGCCTGGTGTCATTGATGTTTCATCAGGCATGCGCGGGCCGGCTTGACGGGATTATGCCCGGCAATACGCGGGGATATGATTTTGGCGAAGGGGCCTTCAATAAGGCGAGGTTGATGGAGTCTTTCAGGTGGTCCAAGCCATATAATCTCCATGATCCCGCTCTGCCGCCGGACCATCTGGAAGATGCGCCGGCCAGGCGCGTGGCCGGGGAGAAGCTTCACAAGGCGATTCTCGATGCGGCCGATGCCTGGATGAGGGGCGCAGGGCCGAATGTCTTTACCATTCAGTCGGGTGTCTACCTGATGGTCGATCAATATGGCGCTATCTCCCTGAAAGTGGTGACCAATCTCACGATCAAGGCGGCGCCGAATGTTTTCATCTACATGGAGCCTTCCCAGAAGACCGTCCGCTACGAACTGCCGCTGATCTTCCTGCAGCAGTGTGAACAGGTCACGATCATCGGTGATCCGGCGACACGTCTGATTGGCGATTGCATTCCGTTTAACAGCACGCAGGGCCGGGTCACGGCGGTCGATGCCTCTGACCGAAACTTCGTCACGTTGACCGTCGATGTGATGCCGGGTTATGTCGGTTATGAGGGGGATTTGCTTGATTATCACGGTATGGGCCATGAATGTTGCTATACCATGTTTGACGAAAAGGGGGCGCGCCTACGGAATGTCATGATCTCCACGCGCAACATCGCGCCGGTTTCAAGAAACACCTATCGCATCACCGTCTGTTCGGGCACCTACAATGACTTTAACCTGATTGACGAGCTGTTCAAGCCGGGCCATTACATTTCCCTTCGGTTTGACATGAAGTTTGGTGTGAATCTGCGGTTTTGCGGCCATATATCGATTGAGAACGTCGCTTATTATGGCGGCGACCATTTTGTCAATGAGCACAGAAGCACAGGTGCAAACGTTTTCAGAAATTGCAGGGGCGCCCGCCGGGAAGGCAGTGGCAGACTGATGGGGGTGGGCGGCTCGCAGCAGACCTACGTCACGGGTGCGCCGGTCTATGATTATTGCGAGTTCGGCTATTCCTGGGATGATCTCCTGAATATCTGTTCCTGGGCCACGGCCGCCTATCGGCAGGAATCGCCCCGTAAGGTGCTGGTTTTCCCCAAGGGAGGTGAGGGCACGGACACGTTTGTCGGCACAGAGGGTAAACGGGTTGCATTTTATGATTTTGACACGAAGGTGAAGCGGGATAGCGGCAGAATCGTCTCTGCGGAAACGGTTCGCGACCCAAAGCTGATCGAGGCCTTCAATGCCGCGATGTCATCTAAAAATATGGTGCCGATGTGGGGCGTCGGCATGGTCCGGTTAACCTTTGACAAAGCGATGAACGTCAAGATCGGTGATGTGCTTCAAATCGAGGATCGGCAGCCCTCCGACCTGATCATCCGGAACAGTTATTTTCATGATGCGAATTGCCGTGTGCTGATTAACGGTACGGAGCGGGTCATCATGGAAAACTGTGTGTTGGAGCGTAATTCCCTGCCGTCGGTCAGTGTCGAGATGTCGACCTATTGGATGGAAGGGGCGACGGCATGCGATATGATCTTTAAGGACAATCTGATTATCGATGGGCGTTACGGGCCATTTGGCTCGGGGCCCAACCAGCCGGGCATGGCGGCGTTTTGCGTCACGGCCGAGGTTCCCAAAGATGCGCCGATCGGGTATACCCATCAGCGGCTTGAGATTGTAAACAATGTTTTTGTCGATTCGGATTACGCGTCGATTCTTGTTCAAAGAACGAAGGATGTCAACATATCGGGTAACACCTTCATTAACACGGGTTGCCAGCGTTACAAGGCGCACGATATTCCGGGCAGCGCATTCTTCGGGGAAGATCCCACATCCGCAGTCTATCTTGACAGTGTTCAGAATGTCATTATCGAAAAGAACGACGTGCTGGAGACAAACGCACAGGTCAATACGATCGGGAATGCCTTTAAAATCGGCAAACGTAACGCTCCCGATGCCGATATCGTGATCAGGAATAACCGTATAAACGGTGTGCCGCAAACGGTAGACCGTGTTCAGGGGCGTGTCCCCGTCCTGCCGGACGTGTCACGGGCACGCCCGGCAGTAAATCCCGGGCGATGAATGGCCGTTTATCTCGGTGAGGGAACGTAGCCAAAGGACCTGCATCTTCTTCTCATCAAGATTCATCGCTTTGAACTTCGGCAGCTCCACAAACACGAGGTGTAACCCCTCCAGCACCTTGTCGGAGTGGAGATCATGCGACATCGGATGAACTCTTTATACGATTGGTTGCTATACCATCCTAAAATCGTCTGTTTTACCCCATCCCTCTGCGGAAAATGCGGACAATGAGCGTCGCTTTTGCTTGTCCTCGCTGCTGCTTCGGGTTGGCTCGCGCACTGCGTGAGACACCGACAAGCGGAGGTTGCGCGGATAGTTTTGGAGCATGAGAGGGTGGCTACCTGTTTCGTAGGTGTAGCCGTTGTGCATGTCCCCAGCCGCCTCCATTAGTGGAACGGGCGGCACGCCCGTTCGACAGGGAGGGTACGCGCGAGCCGCGCGTTCTACAACGTTAGTTGGAAGGGGACAGTCCCTCTTGAATTTCACGACTTCTGACTTCAGACTTCCGACTTCAGTTGCCGAAGTCCGAGG
>JAFUDL010000406.1 GCA_017459225.1 Kiritimatiellia bacterium | reverse complement strand
TCCATCTGCCCGTGCAGAGCGGCAGCGACCGCGTGCTGAAGGAGATGGGCCGCCACTACACGCGCGCCGAGTATCTAGCGGCGGTCGCGAAACTTCGCGCGTTCGATCCGGAGTTCGCCGTTACGACCGACGTGATCGTGGGCTATCCAGGCGAGACGGAGGAGGACTTCGAGGCCACGCGCTCGCTAATGGAGGAGGCGGGCTTCGACAACGCGTTCGTCTTCAAGTATTCGCCGCGCCCCGGCACCCGGGCCGCGGCTCTCCCCGACGACGTGTCCACGGAGGAGAAGGAGCGGCGCGACCAGGTGCTGCTTGCAGACCAGCAGCGCCGTGGCCTCGAACGCAACTCGCGTCTTGTGGGAACGGTGCGCGAAGTGCTGGCCGAGGGGCCGTCCCTGCGCAACTCCGCGCGATGGAGCGGACGCGACTCGGGCAACCGCATTGTCGCCTTTGAGCCGAAGGGACAGATCGCGCCCGGCGCGCTTGTCTCCGTACGCATCGTCGAGGCACATCCCCAGATTCTCATCGGCGAAATACAGGAAAGCGGTTGCGCGCGGCGTTGCGATGCGGTATAATAAGGGTATGAAAACGATTATCCTAACAGCCCTTGCAATCCTTCCAATAGCCATGAATGCGCAGTCAAAGAGCATTGTTCCTCGTCCTCATCCCATTCCTCTGCCGCCGCCGGTGATTCGCATCGAGAATATCCGCGCGGACGAAAAGCCCGTGGACGTCGAGAAGAAGGAGAGCGTCGTGGCGGAAAACGCCTTCTTCAAGCGTGTGAAGACTAGCTTCGTCTTCACCAATCCGAACCCGCGCGCGATGGCCGGCGAGCTGGAGTTTCCGATTCCGGACGGCGCCTTCGTGTGCGGCTACGCGCTTGAGGTGAACGGCGAGATGATTCCCGGCGTCGTCTGCGACAAGGAGAAGGCGCGCGTTGCGTTCGAGAACGAGACGCGCAAGGGCGTCGATCCCGGAATCGTCGAGCAGGTGAAGGGCAACATCTGGAAGACGCGCATCTTCCCGCTTAACCCCAAGACGCCGCGCAAGGCCGAGGTGGAGTACATCGCGACGAAGTCCACGGACAACGCGCCCAACGCGATCTACGAACGCGACGGTGACGATGTGTTCGTTGCGACCGTTGGGAAGCTGAAGGTGAAGAGCACAAGGGACGCGATCGCGTCGTTCACAAAGGGCACGATAATATGGGACGCCAGCCTGAGCGCGAAGCCCTTCGCCGCCGCGTGGCGCAAGAAGCTCGAGGCGCTTCCCGAGAAGGGCGAGTGGGCGCTTGTCGTATTTCGCAATGACTCGCAGGCCTATGCAAAGACCTTCGGCTTCACCAAGGCGTCTCTGCTCGGGAAAATCGACGAAATCATCTACGACGGCGGAACGGATATCGCCGCCGCGTTGGACTGGCTTTCTAATTCGGCGGACTTTCCGCGTCCGGCGCTCTTGTTCACGGACGAGATCGACACGCTCGGCCTTGACGAGCCCAAATACGAGGAGATGGCCGGTGTGACGGTGGCGAGCCGCGACGACGCGCCTTTGCGCTCCGTGGAAGTCCGCAAGCTCGCGAAGGGCGAGAAGGTTCCGGACGGTGCCTCGGCGAAGGAATCGCGCCTTCTCGCGACGGTGTGGGCTGCTCGGCGAATGCAGGACCTCGCCTCGCAGGCGGGACCGCGCAAGAAGGAGTTCATCAAGCTTGGACGCAAGTACAGCGTGGCCGGTCCGGGACTTTCGCTCATTGTCCTTGAACGCCTAGACCAGTGGCTAGAATACAAGATCGAGCCGCCGAAGGAGCTGAGCATCCATGCGGAGTGGGTGAAGCGCCGAGCCGCAGAGGACGATCCAATTGCAGAGAAAAAGGCCAGGGCCGAGCACGAGCAGATGCTTCTCAAGTACTGGGAAGAGCGCGTGAAGTGGTGGAAGGATCCGAAGCCGAAGCGCGAGACGCCTAAGAGCGGACTCTTCGACGGAATCGCCCGCGCGTTCAGCGGCAGGCGCTCCGAAAGAGGAGCGGCTGGTGCCGCAATGGCGAATGCCGCCATGGTTGCAGACACGGAAGAGGCGGTAGAAGATCGTGTTTTCGAGGCACGCGCGATGCCGGCCATGGCCCCGTCCGGAATGCGCTATCTTTCAACAAGTGAACGTGCGGTGAGTGGCGCGAAGGCGTCTGTTCCGCGCGGCGCGGCGGGTTCTGGCGCAGCGCCCACGGTGACGCTCAAGGCGTGGGATCCGAAGACGCCGTACATCGACGCTCTCAAGGCCGTTTCCAAGGGTGGTGCCGATGAAGCCTACAAGGTCTATCTAAAGGAGCGCGAGAAGTATGCCGATTCGCCCGCATTCTATCTCGACTGCGCGGGCTGGTTCTACAAGGCCGGGATAAAGAACATGGCCGACCGCATCCTCTCCAACCTTGCAGAGTTCAAGCTCGAGGACGCCGCGCTCTGGCGTACGATGGGCTGGCGCGCCCGTGAGGCCGGAAGCTACGACATCGCAGTCCTCGCGTTCCGCAAGGTGCTGAAGATGCGCGGCGAGGAGGCGCAGAGCCGCCGCGACCTCGCGCTCGTGCTGATGGAGAGTGGCAAGGCGCATATCTGCGACGGCGACTGGGAGCGTGTGAAAAAGGTGGACGAGCAGCTGATTGCGCTGCGCAATTGCAACGATCAAGCCGACACGCCCGAAAGCCGCCTGAAGGCGAGGCTTGAAGTCGCCCGCAGGGAACTCGAGGAGTCGATGAAGCTCTTTGCCGACGCGGCGTTCAACGTCCGCGCACGTCGCAGCGGACGCCGCGGCAACGACTTCCAGGTCTCCATCATTTCGCTTGAGGAGCTGAATGGACTCATCTCCTGGGTGAACGACGTGAAGTGGCCCGACGGCAAGAAGCCGGCCATTCCCGAGTTCGATGCGGCGTACAGGCGCGACCTTCCCGTTAAGCTTAGGATCGTGATGAGCTGGGATGCCGACGAGACGGACATAGACCTGCACGTCCTCGAGCCGAACGGCGAGGAGGCGTTCTACGGCCATCGCCGCACGAGCGAAGGAGGGTTCGTCTCGGAAGACGTCACCACGGGATACGGCCCGGAGGAATACCTCAAGAAGGAGCTTGAGAGCGGCACGTACAAGGTGCTGTCGAACTACTTCGCCTCACATCAGACGAAGCTCACCGGCGCGACAACCGTCACCGCCACGGTCTATACCGACTGGGGCACGGCGCAGGAAAGGCGCCAGGTGCTAACGCTTCGCCTCGAAAAGCCCAAGTCAAAGCATCTCATAGGCGAGGTGAAACTGTAGGCTTATTTTGAATGTTGCCCGTCCGCTGTTGCCCGCTGCAGAGATTCCAGCCCTCTGATTTGTCGAGATGGCTAGCGGGCGAATCCAGCCCGTCAACACCGGGGCGGGCGCGCTGCGGGCGTGATCGCCCCGAAGAGCCGTTTTTTCAGCTTTTTTGCGGAATCTTTGCCCTCTGGCATTTCGTTTCGCATAGTGGCGGGGTTTGTGGTATAATTGTCGCCACGGGTAGAATACGAAAGGAAGCATGATGAACAAGTACACGAAAGCCACGTTCCCGAAATTTGCGATTGCCGCCGGCGCCGCGCTGTGCGCTGTTGCCGCTGCCGCGTTCGAGGCCGCCCTGACGGACCCACTCGCCTGGCTGTACCCCGACTCCAAGGTCGCGTCCGCCGAACGGATCGGCGAGATTGACGTGCCGGCCAACGGCGTGATCGACGTCAACCTGCTTCTCAACGGGCTCAAGCCCGGCGAGAAGCTTGTGCTCGAGTCCTCGGAAAAGGGCGGCGAATGGTGCCGGATGGTCGCCGTGCCGGTGTCGCACAACACCGGCAACCGCGGCTTTCTCGAGGGGACGCCGGGCGAGAACAAGTTCGTGGCGCGCCGCGCGCCGTTCGAGGTGTACGACGCGCTCGAGCCCCTGGCGGACGGCGCGGTCGCCGCTCCGAAGGAGACGGAGGCGCTGTACTTCCGCATGGACCGTCCGCCGGCGGGCGCGAAGTCGCTCGACATCCGCTTCCGCGTGAGGCAGGGCGCGGAGACGAAGGAGCTGGCGCTCAAGGTGAACGTGCACGGCGTGTCGCTGCCGCCCGTCGGCAAGGACAGCTTCAAGTACACGAACTGGATGAACTACGATGGCATGGCGAAGTTCCACGGCCTCGAACCGTGGAGCGAGGCGCACTGGGCGATGATTGAGAAGTACGTGCGGCTCGCCGCGCGCGGCCGGCAGAACTGCGCGATCATGTTCGGCGTGTTCCGGAAACTGCCGAACGGCGACGTGGGCGTGGACGCCGAGAAGTTCCGCCGGCTGCTCGGCATCTACGACCGCGCGGGGATCTGGTACATCGAAGGCCCGCACCTCGCGCACTTTTCGAATGGCTGGGGATCGCCCACGTTCTACACGGCGCTCACCACCAACGTCACCACTTCCGTGCCTGGCGCGCTGAAGCTTTCGCGGCTCGCACGCCAGCTGCAGGCGAAGATCGACGAATACGGCCTCAAGGACCGCTGGTACCAGCACGTCGCCGACGAGCCAGGCGGAAAGAACGTGGGCGAATACCGCATCACGGCGGGAATCGTGCGCCGCTACATGCCGGGCGTGCGCACCATCGACGCAGTGGAGGAGCCTTCCTTCGCCGGCGCGCTGGACGTGTGGGTGCCGAAGGTGGACGCCTTCGAGCGGCACCGCGCGCTCTATGAGAGCTTCCGCACGAACTTCCACGACCGCGTGTGGTGCTACACCTGCTGCATCCCCGGCGGCAAGTGGATGAACCGCCTCCTCGACCACGAACTGCTGCGCCCGGCGCTGATCCCGTGGGTGTCCGGCATGTACGACGTGGACGGCTTCCTGCACTGGGGCTACAACTGGTGGCGCGACGGAAGCGACCCGTTCAAGGACACGATCGTCCTGAAGCGCAAGCCACCGCTTCCCGCCGGCGACACGCACATCGTCTATCCCGGAAAGGACGGCCCCTGGTCGAGCGCGCGCCTCGAGGCGACGCGCGCGGGCATGGAGGACGCGGACCTGCTTGCCATGCTCCGCCGGCGCGACAGAGCCGGGGCGGACGCCATCGTGCGGCGCATGGCGCGCGGCTACGGCGACTACTCCACGTCCTGCAAGCTCTACCGCGAAACGCGGCGCGACCTCCTGCGCGCCCTCTGCGGGGACGCCGGTCCCGGCCCCGGTTGGCGGCTGCGGTGGTCTGACGAGTTCGAAGGCGCGCAGCTCGACACCAACGTGTGGCGGCGCATACCGTGCGGCGGGTCCGACTGGGACCGCCACATGTCGCCGCGTCCCGACCTCACCGTCGTGCGCGACGGCGTGATCACGATGCGCGGCATTGTCAACGACGGCCCTGACAAGGACAGTCATCCGTGGCTGACCGGCGGCATCGACAACCGCAACGGGCCGGACGTCTCGCTGATGCGGCAGGGCAAGGTGCTCATACGCGCGAAGTTCCAGGACCACCAGAAGGGCGCATGGCCCGCGCTGTGGATGTGCGGGGCGAGGCCCGACGCCAAGGGACGGGGGTACCCGTGGACGGGAGAGATCGACATTGTGGAGCGTCTGAACGGCGACCCCTTCGTGTACCACACCGTCCACTCGGGCTGGACGCTCAACAAGAAGCATCCAAACGAGCCGCGCCACGGCGGCAAGGGCGCGATCCGCAAGGGCGAATGGAACGTCTATGGCATGGAGATCACGCCCACGGAGCTCGTCTGGTCGGTCAACGGCAAGGATACGTTCCGCTATCCCAGGACGGACTGCGGAGATCCGGACCAGTTTCCGTTCTCCGGGCCGTTCTTCTTCCTCCTGGACATGCAGCTCGGCGGCAAGTGGGTGGGCAAGGTCGACATGTCCACGCTACCCGTGGAGATGCAGATCGACTACATCCGCATCTACGAAAAGGTGCCGTGACAACGCCCTGAAAAATTTGACAGGTGATTGCAAGATAGAAAATATTCAAGAAGGAAGCAAGATGGGCAAGCACGTGAGGGCAACGTTCATGATTGGAAAGAACATACTGCCGCGCAGGGATTTCCTGCGCAACGCGGCGATGCTGGCTGGAGCCGGCGTCACGGCGCCGCTGTGGGCGGCGATGAAGTACGACAGGGATGCTGTGCTGCGGTACTTCCGCGCTCGCGCGAAGGAGACTGACGCGCGCGTGAAGGCCGGCATCGAGGCGAACCGCAAATGCGACGCCACGCTTGTGTTCCGGGACGCGCAGGGACGCCCGTGCGAGAATGTCCACGTGAAGGTGCGCCAGACGCGCCATGAATTCAAGTACGGCGCAAACCTCTTCGGCCTTGCCGAGACGAAGAACGGCGCGGAGATGGCCGCCGCGTACCGCGAGCGTTTCGCGGCGGCGTTCAACCTCGCGACTTTGCCGTTCTACTGGAAGTCCGTCGAGCCCGAGCGCGGCAAGACTCGCTACGCGAAAGACTCACCCTACATCTACCGCCGCCCACCGATCGACATGTGCCTGGAATGGTGCGAGGCGAACGGCATCGAGCCCAAGGCCCACTGCCTGAACTACGCCGACTGGCAGCCGGCGTGGGCGAGGGGCCCGGTGGAGCGCGAGAAGGCGCTGCTTGAAAAGCGCTTCGCCGAGCTCGCCGCCCGCTACGCGAAGCGCATTCCTATGTGGGAGGTCACGAACGAGACGCTCTTCTGGGGGCAGGCCCAGCACCGCAACAGCGTGTTCTTCGGCAAGCGTGACTTCGTGGAGTGGAGCTTCAAGACGGCCGCGAAGTACTTCCCCTCCAACAAGCTCGTGATAAACGAGGCGGCGCCCAACGTGATCGACTGCTACAGGGCCACGCGCAGCGCCTACTACATGCAGATAGAGAACGCGCTCATGAAGGGATGCCGAATCGACGGAATCGGCATCCAGGCACACGCGGTGTGGGGCACGAACATGAAGACCGTTGCGTCCCAGGCGCGCTTCGAGTACAACCCCGAGCACATGTTCCGCATCATGGACACGTATGCGCAGCTCGGAAGGCCGCTGCAGATCACCGAGCTCACCATCCCCGCATATTCGGAAGATCCCGGCGACGAAGCCGTGCAGGCCGAGATCGTGCGCAACCTCTACAGCATCTGGTTCTCGCACAAGGCGATGGAGGCGATAATCTACTGGGACCTTTCCGATGCCTATTCGTGGACGGCCGAGCACGTCGGCTCGCTCTGCCGCCGCGACATGAGCCCCAAGCCGGCCTACAACGTCGTCCGCGAACTCTTCGGGCGCGAGTGGCGCACCAACTTCGAGCGCGACGCGGCGGGCGGGCGGCTGGCGTTCCGCGGCTTCCGCGGAACGTATGAGGTGGAGGCGACGTCGAACGGGCGCACGGTCAAGCGGCAGTTCGCCGTGGGCAACGCCGCGCCCGGGCCGGTCGAGATCGTCATCGCGTAAGAGGAAATCGCCGTGCTGCCCGACGGAACAGGAAATGGCGAAATGAAGAAAATGGAATGCAAAACCGATTCCATCTCCGTGTGCTTGGCGACATTCGCGCTTGTGGCGTTCGTCGCATGCGCCGCGGCGGCGAACGCGCCGATTCCCATGGCCGATACGATCACGAACACGCTCACGACGGCGTGGGGACTCAAGGTCACGCCGGAGAACGCGTGGCGCGAATACCCGTGCCCGCAGATGGTGCGCGGCAGCTGGCAGTGCCTCAACGGCGAATGGGAGTTTGCCGTGACGTCGGTGACGGCGGACGCTCCGCGCACATTCCCAGAACGCATCCTCGTGCCGTTCGGGCCGGTGCCCTTGGACGACGGCGGCGCGTGGCGGGAACGTAACAGGACGCGCTACCTCGAGCTGATGAAGCCGGTCGTGGAGATGGCCAGGAAGGGACTGGGCGGATGCGTCTTCACCGAGGCGCAGGACCAGTACTGGGAGTTCCTGGGCTTCGTGACGTTCGACCGCGCCGTAGTGAAGTTCGACTTCGACTTCCTGCGCTCGGTCCACGCGGAGATATACGAGGCCGCGCGCGCCGGCGCCGCCGGCAACGACTAGGCTAGGCGTCGTTTACGGCGGTCGTGAATCGTCTGCTCGTTGAAATCGCGGGGCGGATATGGTACAATTCCATCATGAAGAAGAAATCATCATTTCACGCCTTTGCGGTTCTCGCAGGCGCGTTTGCGGGATGTGTGGCGCATCTGTTCGCATGGGAGCCGGCGCCGGTTGTGTTCGACACGCCCGCAACAGACGAGAAGGGCATGATGGTGCTCGGCAACGGCGAGGTCGGCGCGATGGCGTGGCTGGACGCCGCCGGTACGCTACATACGGTACTCCAGAACTCCGATTCGTGGAACGAGGGCGGGCGCCACGTGAAGACGGGCGCAGTCGACTACGAGACGAAGTCGCCCGTCGATGAGGGCACGTACCGGCAGGAACTCTCGATGGAGCGCGGCGAATTCGAGGCCGCGTGGAAGAGCGGCGGACGGGCGGTGTCGCTGCGGTACCGCATCCAGCAGGGGACGGATTCGATCGCCGTGTGCGACGTGAAGGGCGCGCCGGACGTTGAGGCCAAGGTCATCAACTGGCGTCTCTATCCCGGCGGGAGCAAGGAATTCTCCACCTCACGGCAGTACGGTGCCAACGAGCTGGGCAACCAGTTCGACGGCGCGACGGATAACGGCAAGCCGATCACTTTCACGATCAACGCCGACCGTCTCGTGCCGGGCGGCTGGTGCCACGTGAACCGCAACGAGACGGTCGCGAAGATGATGAGGTATTACGACTACTATCAGGCGACGGGCGATCTCGGCAAGCCTGATCTGCTTTCGGACCGGGTGTTTGGCGGCGTGACGCGGAGGTATTGCGGCGGTCAGAGGGCTGACCGCCCTACCTCTGGTAACGTTGAATCGGTAGGGCGGTCGCCCCGCGACCGCCGTGTTCTCTTCCTCACCGCGATCACGTGCCTGCACCCGTGCAAGGACGAGGCCGAATGGCTGCGCCGCACGAACGAAATGCTCGACCGCGACGGCTGGACCATCGACGGCGAAGCGGCGAAGCGCGCCGCGCATATCGCCGCCTGGCGCGCGTTCTGGGACCGCAGCCACATCGACGTGACGCCGTCTGACGCGGTGAAGAACGCGCCGCGCTCGCTGTATGTGCTGCCGACCAACGACAAGCTTCCGCTGAGCCTTGGCGTCGACTCCAAGGGAGGAAACCGCTTCCTCGGCACTTTTGCATCCGCAGAGGTGGAGTTTGACGGGAAGGTGGTGTATTCGGGCGTCCCGAAGGCGGGGGATGTGATTGACTTGCGTGACGGCGGATGTGGCAATGCCGCCTCGGCATTGCGCGACGGCGAGGGCGCCGCCGCCACATCGGGACGCGACGGCAACGCCTTCCGCTTTGCGTGTACGTTCTCGACGGATCGTTTCGAGAAGCCGCAGCGGCTTCTCGACAACGTGACGCCGGGTAAGGGCGACGGATTCCTCGTTGACGTACTCAACGGTCAGATACGCCTCATCGCCGGGAAGCACTGGTTCAAGCATCCGGCGAAACTCCGCGCGGGACGCGAAACTGCGATCGAGGTCGTCGTGTCGCGGACGGGCGTTGCGAAGATCGTCGTGGACGGCGTGACCGAGGAGCGCAACTTGGTTGTGGAGACCGTCGCGGACGAGTGCGCGGCCATCACGCTGCGCTACGCCGCGCAGCGCTACCTCAACGCGTGTGCAGGACGCGGACGCCTCCCGATCCGCTTCAACGGGTCGCTTTTCACGATGTCCCATAAGGGCGATCCCGACTACCGCCAATGGGGGCATGGCTACTGGTGGCAGAACACGCGCCTGCCGTACTACACGATGTTCGCGTCCGGTGACCTCGACATGCTCCAGCCGCTGTTCAACATGTATTGTGGCCTCATCGACTTCAACGTGAAGCGCACGCGCAAGTACCTCGGCCACGGCGGCGCGTACTTCCCGGAGTGCATGCAGCCGTGGGGCGACCATTTCCTGTACGTCTATAGCGCGGACGGCCAATTGAAATACGAGAAGGGCGCGTGGAAGGACCGTGCGGACAAGCTTCAGCGGAGCGGCTGGCACAAGTACGAATGGGTGGGGCAGCTGGAGCTTTCGCTGATGCTTCTGCGCTACTACGCCTTCACGCAGGACGACGCGTGGTTCAGGACAAAGGCCCTGCCGTCCGTCCGCGAGTACGTGCGCTACTTTGACGAGCACTACAAGCTTGACGCGAACGGACGCTACCTGATGCATCCTGCGCAGGCGACGGAGATGTGGTGGAACTGCACGAACCCGATGCCGGAGATCGCGGGCCTGACGTGCGTGACGGAGATGCTGCTTGCGCTGCCGAAGGGCGTCCTTTCCGAGGACGACCGCGCGCTCTTCGCGAAGATCCGCGCGCGCATCCCCGAACTGCCCACGCGCAAGCTCGGCGGCAAGGTCGCGTTCGCGCCGGCGGACAAATTCGCGAGCCGGCACAACTTGGAGACGCCGGAGCTCTACTGCGTGTTCCCGTTCCGGCTCTGCTCGTTCGAGAAGCCGAACGTGGAGATCGGACGGCACTCGTACCGCGAGGGGCGCATGTACAAGCTCTACCACGGCTGGGCGCAGGACGAGGTGAACGCGGCGTATCTCGGCATGACGGAGGAGGCGCGGGTGCATATCGCGGGCCGCGCGCTCACGCATTCGAAGAACATCTACCGCTGGCCGGCGTACTGGGGCCCGAACTTCAACTGGTGTCCGGACCAGGACGAAGGCGGAATCTTCCTGAACACGATCCAGTCGATGCTGATGCAGTACGAGGGCGACAAGATATTCCTCCTGCCCGCATGGCCGAAGGAGTGGAACTGCTCGTTCAAGCTGCACGCGCCGTTCAAGACGACCGTAGAGGGGCGCGTGGTGGACGGCGAGCTGAAGGATCTCGTGGTCACGCCGGCCGCACGCCGCGCCGACGTCGTTCTGCGGTAAATGGCCAGTGAGATGCGGTTCTGCCCTGCATTTCACTGACCGGACGCTTTTACGGCCCGACACGCTTTTACGGCCCGCTTGACAAGCTCAATCGGGATATGTTATGCTATCAATCAAACTCAAGAAGGGTTTGTTTGACTATGCTATGCAACGTGCGTTGTGCTGGCCACTGGTTGGCGGCCCATATTAGTTTTGGTATGATAGAGAGAAAAAGATGATTGTAAGACTGGCAATAGTGGCGTGTCTTTTAACCGGATTGCTTCAGGCGGCGGACGTCTATCGGTTTAGAGGCGAGAATGCGCAAGGCAAGTTCAATGAGACCGGTCTGTTGAAG
>JAFUDL010000405.1 GCA_017459225.1 Kiritimatiellia bacterium | reverse complement strand
CCCGACGACCGACGGGCGCGAAATCGTGATGCAGCGCTACGGCGAGCAGAAGGACCACGTGGCGCTCGTGCTGTCGCAGCTCGGCCTGACCCTGCCGACACAGCCCCCGCCGAAAATCGACGGCAGGGCAATTGAGGAGGCTTCGCTATGATGTAGTGGAAAAACCGAGAAATATCTACCTGAAAAACAGAGGAAGACCTGGCGATTTTGGAGTTTTCCCTTTTTTCTTGGAAAGTCGGGTTAGGCTAAATCCCATTCCCAAAAACAACTTCTGCGTGATGGCAGTTAGCGCGGCGTTTGCCGAGCGCGCGCCTTTTGCAGTGAGGCAGGCGAAGTCGAGCGCGCTGGCCCAAGGGCGCTGCGTTGCGGAATGTGCAACCTCCCCGAAAATACGACATTCGTCACCGAAACCGTTGCCGGATGCGCAGCCGCAGGATGGGATTCCAAGCGCTGCGGTGATTATTCGCCCATGTAGATGCTCAAGCCCCATAGCATCACCTCATGAAACATACAAATGCGTAAATATGCAATAGGGAAAATGTTGGAATGGGAAATGCCATATTCTCGCAAACGGCATTCCCGCATTTCGTTTTGGAAATTTGTCATAGTTACATATTTGCATGTTCAACACTTGTCCTATTGCGGCGACGGATCCAACTTTGGCGGACGGCCTACGGTTTCCTCAAATCGGCGCTTGAACCATTCAAGTTCATCCGGCTTGACCTTGCCATCACGCAGGCTGAGGCTGAAAAAACGCTCTGCCATCTTGACACTACCCATGCATTGACTCTCAAATTCACCATCACCTGTACGCCTTTGTTCGTCCTGCATCTTCGCAAAATACTTGAACAAAGGTTCCCACTGATTCCGCTGTGGCGCATCTGAAAGAAACAGATGCGTCCATATCTCCTCTGCCACATCTTGGAGCGTTCCATAGGCAATGTCATAACGAAGTCGCAAGTTCCTCCTTGCCATATCCTCTTTGGAGACTAGTACCACACCTCTCCATTCTGACGGAACAGGCTTATCAGTGTCAGATGCGGACGGCGACGAAACGCCATCGCCGCTAGAACTGGCACTCCTCTTTTTTGAAGAATCGCTGGACTCCTTGAAATGCATATTGGTCACCGCCCCAAAATCAATCTTTGCCGCACTGTCCATGAATTCCTCGAAAAGCCGCAACCGCAGCTTTTCGTCCGGCACAGCCGCTATTTCCAGGCAGATGGCCCTATGGTCAAACCTATAGTCAAGCATCAGGGTTGATGCGTTCCTGATCTTGTAGAGCAGCCCAGTGCCGCAGTTGTCGAAGGTAACCTCATTTGCCTTGCATGCCGACTTGAGCACTGGCGCCGACTTCTCCTCCCTTGAGCAGCAGCAAAGAAGCGCCAGAAGCGCAAACACCAGTGACATCGCTTGACTTCTCATTACTTCATCTCCTCCAGATGTCATCATCTTCCTGACACGTTGAACTGCTCCACGCCGCCGACGAAAATTCTTCCGTCTATTTTCCGCTCTGCGTTATGTCCGAGCTTCTCGATCTTAAGATCTCCCTGCGGCGTGATCTTGATAGCGATACGCGAAACATCCATCGACGAAGAACTCTGCCTGGAAGTTCGTGATGGTGTTCACGTCGCGGTTGACGGGCGAGTTCTCCCATGTGACGACCAGCGAGTTGGACGGCGAGACGGCGTGCCAGAACACGTTTGAGACTCCGCCAGGCAGAAGATTCCAGTTGAAGGACGGCACCACCGCAAGCGGCTCTTCAAACGGCTGCGGGAAATAGCGCGTGCGGACGTCCGGGCGAATCTCGCCTCTTGAGAGCACCGTGATCCCGTTCATTATTCCGTCGCGCCACGGAAAAGTCCAACCTGAAGGCACGATTCGCGCCGCGTCCTCGTAGCCGCCACGCAACAACCACGGTATATGCATCTGCGGATTGGCGAATGAATCGCGTCCGACAATCTCGCGGTTCTCGCGGATGTCCACCACGCGCCAGCCATTGGAGACGTCTGATTCTGAAATTGTGGAATTATGCAATTGTGTCAATGTGGCATTATGAAATTGGGCTTCGCCGACAATGCCCAATGCCTCATTTCCATAATTCCACAATTCCTCAATGCCATAATTCTGCGGCAGCTTTGCAAAGCCCCTGTGCACTCCCATTGCCGCCATCGCGCCCAGCAGCAGCGCCAATGCAAGGTTGTGACACTTCGCAAGCCATGCGAGCGCACGGATGCGATTCCACACGAACCACGCCACCGCAACCGCAACGCACGCCCCCAGCAGTACAAGCAGCACACCGGACGGCAAAGGACGGAAAAACTCTCTCAGCGCATCCATCTCGTCACCTGAAGAACTTCGTGCCGTCGGCAAACGCGGGTACAGGCAGCTGCGGCATCGTCGCCTTACGCGCAAGTAAAAGCGCCAGTTGAAAAGGGCGCTGGCGCGTCTTGGGGCTTCACTTGTTGACGGCGGCGTCGAGCGCGCGGACGTCTGCGGCGTGCACGCCTGCCTCGCCGCCGCGCTTCACCGTGAAGATCTTAAGCTCGGGGATGTTGTCCCTACCGAGAATCTGAACCTTCTCGAACGTCTCGATGCCGTCGCGCAGCAGAAGCGCGCGCAGAGAAAGGCGCGGGCCTGGATAGACGAGCGACGTGTCGCCTGAAGGCCATGAGGTGAAGTCCTGGCTGTCGAAGGGATTCTCCACCCAGCTGCACCACGCCCAGCGGAGAAGGCCGTCAAGCCCCATCGCCGCCGAAAGCGGCGCCAGCCACGCGCTCTCCGCAGGGTCGCTGAACACGAACGTGTTCGGCCTCGCCGGGCTGCAGCACACGTAGTACGTGGTGAACTTGCCCTGCGCGCGGCGTTCGGACGCGTACTTTACGAGGCCTTCGCTATGGCGATAGCCGTACGACACGTCGAACGCCTCGGCGTTGAGCTGGGAGGGATGGTTGCACGCCATCACAAGGCCCATGCCAGGCGCATACTTGCGCAGCACGGCAAGAGCGGGCTTGATGAGCTTGTCGGGACGCTCGTCGAGAGCGATCTTGGTGCGCTCGAACCAGCCCTTCGCCTTCGTGTGACGGCAGAGGTCCGCGAGAAGATGTCCCCAGAAGTCCTCGAACTCCGCGCTTCCCGGCTCCATGCGAGGGGCCACGCTGCGGCCGGACTTCTCGTCAAAGTAGCGGAACTTCAACGACCAGGGAAGCATCGAATAGCAGTCGATCTGACCCTTCACGCCGGCCGCCTCCATGTTCTCCACGATCTTGTCGAAGAGTGTGTAGTCGTACGCCCACGAACCGTCCGCGCGCTTCGTGGCCTGCACGCATGAGCGGAAACGGTCGTAAGTCTGCTGGTTCCACGCCTCGTCGATGAGCGTGGCGGTGATCGTCTTCTGCCCTAGGTCGGCAAGCACCTTGTTGTATGGGAGAAGCAGGCGCATATGCTCTTCGCTTCCCATCGGCACGTCATGCCAGCGGGCGATGGCGTCGGGATGCTGCCAGAGGTCGAGATGGAACTTCCAGTCCTTGACCGGCGGCAGCGTGCGCGGCACAACCGCGATCTCCACGGGAAGCTCGCGCTTCTCGCCGTTGATGAACGCCGTGACGACATCGCGGATCGTGCCTGAGGCGTCGCGGGGGATGTCGAAGGTGTAGACAACTGGACGCGTCACGCCCTTGAATGAAGTCTCAGTCGTGCCGTCGAGAATGTCACCGTACAGCTTGCCGTCGCCCAGCGTGTAGCGCAGCACGTCGAGGCGCGCGGCAGGATTGGCCGCAGAGAGGCGCAGCTCCTGGAAACCGCCCTGAGACGACGCCACCAGCATCGCGCTCACGCGCTCGCCGCGCCAGCCGCGCAGCTTCGCAACGGGAGAGAGCGTCTTCGCATCCACCATCACGTCGCGGTCGTAGCGCGCGAAGACGTCGCCGGCAAGGAATGTGCTTTTCACGCCCTTCGCGCCGCCGGCGCGTGCGTAGCCTTCGATCTCCACGATGTGCGCGCCATTCTTCGCGCCGCGGCTGTTGGCGACGATCGTGGCGCGCACGTAGCGCACTTCCACGGGGTCGAAGTCGAGAGTGAAGCCAGCAGCCCCGGCGCAGATCGAGTTCGCCGTCTGGTCGGCGAGCATCTTCCACGTCTTGCCGTCCACGCTGCCTTCGATCTTGAATCCGTAGATGCGTCCATCCGTCCAGTACGGCACGAAGAGAATCTCGGAGATCGGCTTGGCGGCGCCCATGTCGATGGTCAGCGCCTGCGGGAGGTTCTCCGCGCACCAGTGCTCCGCCGAATTGTTGCGGCGTCCGTTGACCGCGAGGCCCGGGACATGCTTCTCGAACTGCCCTGTCGCAGTGGCCTTCGCGTTCAGGAAAAGGTTTGCCGTCTCGGAGGCCTTGCCCGAGACGGGCTTGCCGTCAGGCTCGTACGACGGATGCCTCTTCGGGCCCGCCAGCGCCGCCGCGCACGCCATCACGCACAACGCCAAAGTCATTTTCTTCATCATTTGCTCTCCTTGTACTATTCAAAGTTTCTCAAACTCTTCAGTAACGCGATTTCCGCACGATAGCCGTCGAGGTCGCACGGCGTCTCGAGGTAGAACGGCAGATCACGCAGCTTGGGATGGTTTATGACGCGCGCAAGTGCATCGAGGCCGATCTTGCCCTTTCCGATGCAGGCATGGCGGTCTTTGTGGGCCGAGCGCGCGTTCATGGAATCGTTTAGATGGATGGCCTTGAGACGGGCGAGGCCGACAATGCGGTCGAACTCCGCCACCACACCGTCGAGATCGTCCACGATGTCGTATCCGCCGTCCCATACGTGGCACGTGTCAAGGCATACGCCGAGCGGCGCGTCGGGGATGTGCGTTTCCACGCGGTCGATTATCGCGCGCACCTCTCCGAAGTCGCGGCCCACCTCGCTGCCCTTGCCGGACATCGTCTCAAGGAGGATGGTGGTGGATGGCACACCGCCGAAGCCCTCGAGGATACGAACGAGCATGTCGGAAATGAGCTCGATGCCCTTCTCCGCACCCTGGCCCACATGTGAACCGGGGTGGAAGTTGTAGAGCGCGCCCGGCGTGAGCTCCAGGCGCTTCAGGTCGTCGGCCATCGTCGCCTCGGCGAACTCGCGCACGCGATCCTCCGCGCCGGCCGCGTTGAGCGTGTACGGCGCGTGAGCGAGAATCGGACCTATCCCGTTTTCAGCGGCGTAGGCGAGAAACGCCTTCACGTCCTGCTTGTCGATGGGCTTCGCAGCCCCGCCGCGCGGATTGCGCGTGAAGAACTGGAACACGTTCGCACCGATCGAGGCGGCGGTCTGCCCCATCGCGAGATAGCCGCCGGCGCTCGAAAGATGGCATCCGATCTTGAACGGCATCGCTGCGCTACTCCAGGTCGATCACGGAAAGCGTGTGATAGGGATCGTTCTTCTTGTTCTCGAGACCGGGGAAGGTCATGTCGAAGTTGGCGACGATGAGCTTGCGCTTGCCCTTCTTGTCCTTCCACACCATCGGCTCACAGGGTTGGTCGAGAAGGCCGCGCGCGCCGGTGTCGTCGCTGTTGCGCCAGAGCTCGCCGAAGCCGCACTTGCCAGCCTTCTCCTTGGCGATGTCCCAAGTGTGGAGGGCGTTGAGGCAGCTGTCGCTCATGATGATGCGGTTCTCGGCCTCGTCGTAGCAGATGCCGTCGCAGCAGGGGAAGCGCTTGGGATCCTCGAAGATGAGCTTCGCGGGCTCGTAGGAGCCGTCGGCCTTGCGCTTGGCGGTGTAGAAGCGGCCCGAGCCGAACGTGCCGAAGTAGAGATGGCCCTCCTTGGTGATGGCGAGGCCGTCCGCGCCGGAATCGTCCTTGCGCTCAAGCGGCTTCGTCTCGGTCTCGCAGAGGAAGTAGGGGTCTTTCTTGTACTCGGTCTTGGGCAGAAGCGACACGGTCTTCGTCTTGCACGCGGCGAGCGGAATGCGGTACACGCCACCGACTCCGATGCCGTCCTTGCGGTCGAGGTCGAAGTAGGTGTCGGTGATGAACATGTCGCCCTTGTAGAAGCGGATGGCGTTGGCAAGCTTGACGTTGTCGACGGCAGTCTCGATGCGCACGGCCTCGCCGTTCTTGTCAAGCACAACGCGCATCACGCGGCTGGCGTAGTCTTTGGAGTCGAAGTACTGGTTGTCGCAGTAGTAGAGGTTGCCGTCCTCCGGACAGTACTCAAGGCCCATCGGGCGGCCGAAGCCGGTCTTGGGCGAGCGCAGGCCGGCGCAGAGAACGCTCCAGCGTCCGTTGCGGAAGTCGCGCTTCACGATCACGCCGGGGTAGTCCTTGTTCACGAGATTGGGCGCGGAGTGGTAGATGTTACCCTGCGCGTCCTGCGTAAGGCCGTCCGGCACGTTCACAATGTCGCCGAAGCGCTTGAAGAGTCTGGGACGGTACTTCTCGTCGCCCCACGTCTCGACTTTCGCGAAGAGGTCGCCCGCAGCGATGGTCACAGCTGCCGCGCCAAGAGTGAATCCAACAAAGAGTCTGTTCATTTCAATGCCTTTCTTTTTCTCGCCGTTGCAATTGCAGATAAGTATATCACATTTACCTCTAGAAGTGCAAATGCATAAGCAATCGCGCCGCGCTGCTGGGTGCGATTCTAAACCGTGGAACCGCTTG
>JAFUDL010000404.1 GCA_017459225.1 Kiritimatiellia bacterium | reverse complement strand
GCTCGTACGGCTCGAACAGCATGGTGATCGCAATCCAGTTCGTGAGATAACCGACGGCGGCGGAGACGAAAATTGGAACAAGCCAGCCGGTGACGACTTCGGGCGGAGTCCACACTCCCGTGCGGCGCAGAACAGCAAGCACGACTGCGGCGGCAACGGAGAGGAGGCTCACCGGCTGGCATACTAGCTCTGCGAAGGCAAAAAAACGGACAATGCCTGGCCGACCGGAGTCGCAGGCAATGTCTAACTTAGACTTGCATCCTGAAAACAACGACATTTTCCTTTACTATTCTCGTCTTCCTTATGGCTTGCGCCATTTCCAGACATCGGCGGGGACAGCACTCCGTCATCTCGCAAGGAGCTCCTCGCGCACGTTGCGCGGCACGAGGGCGAAGTCGCTCGGCTCCATCGAGTACGAGGCGCGTCCCTTCGTGAGCGAACGCACCGCAGTGGAGTAGCCGAACATCTGCGCCATGGGGACGCGCGCATGGACGATCTGCATGTCGCCGCGCTGCTCCATGTCGAGGACGGTGCCGCGGCGCGCGTTGAGGTCGCCCAGCACCTCGCCCACGCTCTCAGGGGGCGTGGTGATCTCAAGCTTCATGATGGGCTCGAGGAACTCTGGTGAGGCAGCCTCGGCGGCCTCGCGGAAGCCCATCACGGCCGCGCTGCGGAATGCGATCTCGTCCGAGACTTCGGGATCCACGATCTCGCACCTCACGGCAGTCGCCTCAAGGTCCGTCATCGGATAGCGGGCAAGAACGCCCGTTGAGACGCCGTCCAGAATGCCCTGCTTCACCACGTCGGCAAGCTTTGGATCGGGGAGCGCGTTCACGAACGCGCGCGACACGTCCACATTCACGCCCTTCCCGCGCTCGAGCGGCTTCACCTCGATGGACATCGTCACCGCGTGGCGCTTGCCGCCGAGCTCGCGGTCGAACGTGAACTCCTTCATCGCAGGAGCGGTGACGGTCTCCACGTAGCTCACCATCGGCTTGCCGACGTTGGCGGCGCACTTGAACTCGCGCTTCAGGCGGTCGACGAGAATCTCGAGGTGCAGTTCGCCCATGCCGGAGAGGATGGTCTGGCCGGTCTCCTCGTCCTGGCGCACCTGGCAGGTGGGATCCTCGGCGGCGAGCTGCTCCATGGATGCGACGAGCTTATCCTTGTCGGCCCCGCTCTTCGGCTCGATCTCCATGAACATTACGGGCTGCGGGGCCACGATGCGCTCGAGATAGCACGGCTTCATCTCGGCGCAGAGCGTGTCGCCCGTAGTGCATTCCTTGAGGCCCACGATCGCGCCGATGTCGCCTGCTGAAAGCTGGTCCACCTCGATCTGCTGGTCGGCGAAGAGGCGCACGATCTTCATGATGCGCTCGCGCTTCTTCGTGCGCGGGTTGAATGCGTTCGCGCCCTTCTTGAGAACGCCGGAGTAGACGCGCACGAAGAAGAGGCGGCCCACGTAGGGATCGGTCGCGATCTTGAAGACGAGCGCTGTGAGAGGCTCCTTCGCGTCGTGGCGGCGGGTGACCTTCTGTTCGCTCTTTAGGTCGGTGGCCTCGACGGGCGGACGGTCGGTGGGCGCGGGGAGATAAAGGCCCACGGCGTCGAGAAGCGGCTGCACGCCCTTGTCCTTGAACGCGGAGCCGCAGAGCACGGGCACGAACTGCCCGGCCACCACGAGGCGGCGCATCGCGCCGCGAAGCTCGTCGGCCGTGAGGTCGCCGTTCTCGAGGTACGCCTCCATCACGCCCTCGTCGAGGTCGGCAACCTTCTCGCAGAGCTCGGCGCGCGCGAGCTCGGCGTCGTCCTTCATCTCGGGCGGCACATCGCCCACCTCGAACTTCTTGCCCTCGCTCGCCTCGTCGTAGACGATGCTCTTCATCTCCACGAGATCGATCACGCCCTTGAAGGAGTCCTCCTTGCCTATGGGCAGCTCCACGGCGGCGGCGTTGGCCTTGAGCTTCGTGCGGAGCTCCTCCAGCACGCGGCCGAAGTCTGCGCCCATGCGGTCCATCTTGTTAACGAACGCGACGCGCGGCACGTGGTAGCGGTCGGCATGGCGCCACACGGTCTCGCTCTGCGGCTGCACGCCGCCCACCGCGCAGAACACGCACACCGCGCCGTCGAGGACGCGCAGCGAGCGCTCCACCTCCATCGTGAAGTCAACGTGGCCGGGAGTGTCGATGATGTTGATCGCCCAGTCCTTCCACGAGCAGGAGATGGCGGCGCTCTGGATGGTGATGCCGCGCTCCTTCTCCTGGATCATGAAGTCGGTGGTGGTGTCGCCCTCGTGCACTTCGCCGGTCTTGTGTATTTTTCCGGTGTAGAACAGGATGCGTTCGGTGGTCGTGGTCTTGCCCGCGTCGATGTGGGCGACGATACCGATGTTGCGTACTTTCGATAGTGAACTGTCTTCTTCCATGGCGGAGAAGATTATACCAAAAAGAGGGAGCGCGCGGAAGTGCCAAATCAGCCTGCCGCGGCGCGATCCTTCCTGGCTGCGGGCATATGGCGGCGCCTGCGGTTCGCCATGAAGCGGGATGCCGCCACCATCAGGCAGGTGAACGCCAGCATGAGAGTGGAGAGCGAGTTGATCACCGGCATCTGCTTAGAGTGCTTGATCATGGAATAGATCTTGAGCGGCAGATTGTCCGCGCCTGGACCCGTCACGAAGAACGTGATCACGAAGTCGTCGATCGACAGCGTGAACGCCAGCAGCCCGCCGGCCACGATTCCCGGCAGGAGGATAGGCAGCACCACGTGGAAGAAGGTGTAGAAAGGTCCCGCTCCAAGGTCATAGGCGGCCTCGGTTATCCTGTCGTCGAAGTCCTGCAGGCGCGCCAGCACCGTCATCGCCACGTACGAGACGCAGAACGTGGTGTGCGCCACCCAGATGGTGAAGAGCCCGCATCCCACCCCCACGGCAGTGAACATCATGAGAAGCGATATGCCCATGAGGATCTCCGGCATCACGAGCGGCGTGTAGATGAGGCCGTAGTGGAAGGTCTGCAGTCTTCCCTTCCAACGGTGCAGGGCAAGTGCCGCGGTGGTGCCCAAGACGCACGAGGCGACAGTGGCCGTGGCGGCGATCACGAGCGAGCGCTGGAACGCCTCCCATATCGCACTGTTCTGCGACGCGAAGAGCGTGGCGTACCACTTGAACGTGAAGCCCGTCCACTCGCCGCCGAACTTCGACGCGTTGAAGGAGTTCCCCACCAGCACCACGATCGGCAGGTAGAGGAACACCATGACGAGTGCCAGTACTACCACGGCGAACTTCGAGTGCTTCATTGCTCAGCCTCCTCGGCGCTCACTTCTTCGAATAGCCCGTCGCGTTCGCGTTCCACGCGAAGAGGAACAGCACCATTCCCACGAGCGCGAACGCGCCTATGGTGAAGAGCGCCGAGTTCCATCCGAACTTCTCGCTTATGATCGCCACGCCGTAGCCCGACACCGTCGTTGCCGCGTAGCCCATGGTGCCCATGAAGCCGTTCGCCATCGCCGCCGCGTAGGTGGTGGCCTGCTGCGCCGCTGTGATGCCGATGAGGGCCTGCGGGCCGTAGATGAAGAATCCCGTGCCCATCAGCAGGAATGTGCCCTGCCACACAGGCGCGCTCTTGGGCAGCCACCAGAAGCCAAGCGCGCAGAGACCCGCCATCAGCATGCAGATCACGCACGTGCGAACGCCGCGGCCCGCGAAGAACTTGTCCGTCACCCACCCCGCGAAGATTGTGCCCACCACTGCGGCGAGCTCGAAGGCGATGATCATGAGGCCGCCCTTCTCCACGGAAATGCCCTTGTATTCCTTGAGGAACGTCGGGCCCCAGTCCAGGAACCCAAAGCGCACCACATACACAGAGAAGTTTGCGAGCGCGCAAAGCCATATCACGCGGTTGGTGAATACGAGCCGCCTCCGATCGGCGTCAGTCACCTCGTGCACCTCCTGCCGCTTCTCGGTTTCGCCGCGCATGTCGGAAAGATCCATCTCCTCCAGGCCCGCCTCATGCGGACCGTCCTTCACGAAGAAGAAGCAGAAAACCGCCGCGAGTCCCGCCAGCGCCGCCGGCACGTAGAAACACCACCGCCTGTTGAACTTCTCCGCGACCAGCAGCGTGCAAATCCCAAGCGCCAGCACCGAGCCGAAGCTGTGGGACGTGTTCCAGATCGACATCTTGGTTGCGAGTTCCTTCGGATGTATCCAGTGCGTGAGCATCTTCGCGCAAGGCGGGAATCCCATTCCCTGCGTCCAGCCGTTGATGATCCAGAACGCCGCGAAGAGAATCGTCACCGACGAACATCCGAACATGAGGTTCATGATGGCGGAAAGCGCAAGGCCGATCGTCATGAAGATGCGTCCGTTGAGACGGTCCGCCCAAAAGCCGTTAACGAACCGGCTCAGTCCGTAGAGAACGCCCTGCACCGTGATTATCACGCCTAGCGCCTGCTTCGTTATCACGCCCTCTTCGATCATCAGCGGCTGCGCCATGGAGAGGTTCTTGCGCGTGATGTAGAAGAACATGTACGCTATCATGCTGTATATGATGAACTTCCACTGCTCCTTCTTGAACCTGGGCGTGTCCTGGGGCTTCATTTGGCGTTTTCCTTTCGTTTCTAGATTTTCTTGTCTTCGCGCGTCTTCACGCGCGGGAACGGGGTCTGGTTGTACACTCGCGAGAACGGCGGGATGGAGTCCATCAGCCACACATTGCCGCCTATCTCGGAGTCGTGGCCGATGACGGTGTCGCCGCCGAGAATCGTGGCGCCGGCGTAGATGACCACGTTGTCCTCCACGTTGGGGTGGCGCTTGTGCCCCTTCATGAGCATGCCTGTGGCCTCGTCCTTGGGAAACGAGAGCGCGCCGAGCGTAACGCCCTGGTAGAGCTTCACGTTGCGTCCGATCACCGTCGTCTCGCCGATCACCACTCCGGTGCCGTGGTCGATGAAGAAGCGCTCGCCGATCTTGGCGCCGGGATGGATGTCGATGCCGGTGCGCGAGTGGGCGAGCTCGCTCATCATGCGCGGGACTATCGGCACCTTTAGCTCGTACAGCACGTGGGCGAGGCGGTGGACGGCGATGGCGTAGAATCCAGGGTAGGCCATCACCACCTCCATGCGGCTGGTCGCGG
>JAFUDL010000403.1 GCA_017459225.1 Kiritimatiellia bacterium | reverse complement strand
GAGTGATGCGGCGCGCGAGGATGATGCCATTGGAAAGGAAGGCTGCGGAATGAAGGCAAGAAAAGGCTTCACGCTCATAGAGCTTGTGATGGTGATTGCGCTCATCGCGATAGTGTCGACGCTTGCGGTGGGAAGGATCGGCGACATGCGGCGCACGGCGGCGCGGAAGGTCTCCATAGCAAACCAGCAGGCCGTGGCGCGCGCGGTGGAGACGTTCATATCGCTGCACGATGGCAGGCTGGACAGGCTTGACTGGCTGATGGACGCAGAGACGCCGCTTTCGGTGCGTTCGGCTGACGACGGATTCGACTATGCGCGCACGAACAAGACTGCAGGCACGGAAGGGTACCTCTACATGGGGCCGTGCAGGGCGTCCGGCATGAACTGGCCTTTCCCCGACACGGTTACGGAATCCAATTCCGGTCTCGCGCCGGAGCTGCGCGCTCTCCTTGTGCCATACTCGCTCAACCAGGCCGAGGTGCAGGCGCTGAACAACTTCGGCCTGAAGTTTCTGATGGGGCACACGGTGTGGGCCGACAAGTCGCCGCGCGCCGCATACCGCGAGCGCGGCGAGGATGGCGCGTATCTGCCCGACGACGCCGCGGTTGGACTTGACCCGGAGCGTTCCGCATGCGTGCCGACGATGGTGACGAACGGACTCGTCGTGGCGGCAGTCTCGCCCGTCATAAACGCCGGGCGCGACGTGTACCGCGACTTCGGCCAGGCTCTTCTGCACACGGAGAAGGAGGATTCCGCATACACGGCTGCGGGCGCGCTTGCGGAGCTCAAGACGACGGGAGGAGTGCTGCTCGCGTTCGGACTCGGCTCGGAGTCGACGATGGTGGGCGTGGCGCAGGGCGGGCTGGATTCCGCCCCGTACGCTGAATATCCCCTGCGCAGATACTACCGCCAGTACATCCTGCTTGTGCGCGTGAACCGCTGGCGTGGCGGCGTTCCCACGGCCGAGTTCGCGGGCGTCTTGGATCCATGCGGAAACACCATCCGCGCCGCCCGCATCCAGGCGAAGTGACCAGCATATTCTCATTGGTTTTCCATCCGATTTATGGTATAATATCTTCATAAATCAATCAAGGAAAATCAATGGCCGCGCGCCGTCGGCGCGGGGCCGCAGAATGTCATGAGCGACGAAGAGAAAAACGAAGCAGCAGAGGAATCAGTCCAGCAGGCGCCAGCGGCGGCCGCAGCGCTGATGGAGGACGTGAACATCGTCGAGGAGATGAGCCGCGACTACATCGACTATTCGATGAGCGTGATCATCGGGCGCGCCCTGCCGGACGCGCGCGACGGGCTCAAGCCGGTGCACCGCAGGTCGCTCTTCGGCATGTACAAGCTCAACGTCACCTCAGGCGCGAAGTTCATGAAGTCCGCCCGCGTCGTTGGTGAGGTGATGGGCAAGTACCACCCGCACGGCGACTTTTCGATCTACGACACGATCGTGCGCATGGCCCAGCCGTTCTCCCTGCGCGTGCCGCTCGTCGACGGTCACGGAAACTTCGGCTCGATTGACGGCGACGGCGCGGCCGCGATGCGCTACACCGAGGTGCGCATGCAGAAGGCCGCGGAGGAGATGCTTGCGGACCTTGAGAAGGACACCGTGGACATGATGAAGAACTTCGACGAGACGCTGGACGAGCCCACCGTCCTGCCCGCGAAGCTTCCCAACCTGCTCCTCAACGGCTCCTCCGGCATCGCCGTCGGCATGGCCACCAACATCCCGCCCCACAACCTCGGCGAGCTCTGCGACGGCATCACCTACTACGTCGATCACCGCGACTGCTCCATCGACGAGCTGATGCAGTTCGTGAAGGGGCCAGACTTCCCCACCGGCGCGCAGGTGTGCGGCATGAACGGCATCCGCGCCATGTACAAGCTTGGCAGGGGGCAGCTCTGCGTGCGCGGCAAGGCCGAGATCGAGGAGTGGAAGGGCGATCGCGAGCGCATCATAATCACCGAGATTCCATACACGGTGAACAAGACCGAGATGATCAAGCACATGGCCGAGCTCGTGAAGGACAAGGTCATCGAAGGCGTCTCCGACATACGCGACGAGTCGGCGGAGGACATCCGCGTGGTCGTGGAGCTCAAGCGCGACGCCGTTGCGCAGATCGTCCTCAACAAGCTCTACAGGCACACCGAGCTTCAGACCACCTTCGGCGCGATCATGCTCGCCATCGACCAGGGCCGCCCGAAGATCATGAACCTCAAGGACTTCTTCCGCTGCTACGTGAACCACCGCTTCGAGGTGATCACCCGCCGCACGAAGTTCGACCTCAACAAGGCGCTGGCCCGCAAGCACATCCTCGACGGGCTGCTCATCGCGATCGCGAACCTCGACGACGTCGTAAAGATCATCCGGTCGTCGTCCAACAAGGAGGAGGCGAAGACGCGCCTGCAGGCCGCCTACGGCTTCTCCGACGCTCAGGTGAACGCGATCCTCGAGATGCGCCTCTACCAGCTCACCGGCCTCGAACGCGAGAAGCTGGAGGCCGAGCTGGCCGCGCTGCTCGTGACGATCGCCGACCTCCAGGCCATCCTAGCCGACGCGGGACGCGTCTATCAGATCATCAAGGACGACCTTGCGATGCTCAAGGAGAAGTTCGCCTCGAAGGAGGACGGACGACGCCGCACCGAGATCACCATCGACGAGAACGAGGTGTCGCTCAAGGACCTCATCGCCGACGAGCCCTGCGTGATCACCCTCTCCAACCGCGGCTACATCAAGCGCGTGCCTCTCACCGAGTACAAGGAGCAGAACCGCGGCGGGCGCGGCATAAAGGGCGCGCAGCTCAAGGACGAAGACTTCCTCAGGCTCGTCTTCGTGGCCGAGACGCACGACTCGCTCATGTTCTTCACGAACACCGGCCGCCTCTTCCTCAAGGACGCCTACGAGATTCCCGAGGCCCCGCGCACGAGCTTCGGCAAGCCGCTCGTCAACTTCCTCAGCCTCCAGCCCGGCGAGCAGGTGCTGCGGCTTCTGCCCATCCGCTCCTTCGAGGGCGACGTGGACGTGATGTTCGCCACGCAGAACGGCACCGTGAAGAAGACGTTGCTCGGCGACTTCAAGAACGTCAACCGCAGCGGCATTCGAGCCCTCAACATCGATGAGGGCGACGAGCTCGTGGAGGTGCGCCTCGTGAAGCCGGGCGAAGACGTGGTGATGATCACCCGCAACGGCATCGGCACGCGCTTCTGCTCCGACGAGGTGCGCCGCATGGGCCGCGCCGCCACGGGAGTGCGCGGGCTCAAGCTGCGCGAGGGCGACGCCGTGTGCTCGCTCGACGTCGTCGACGACTCGAAGACGCTTCTCGTGGCCACTGAGAACGGCTACGGCAAGCGCACCGAGTTCAGCGCCTACGAACGCAAGCACCGCGGCGCTATGGGCGTTACAGCGATCAAGGGCGCGGACCGCAACGGACGCGTGGTCTCGGCGCACGCGGTGCGCGACGACGAGTCGATCATCTCCATAACCTCCGACGGCCTCATGGTGCGCCAGCGCGTGGTGGACATCACCGTCGTTGGCCGCAGCGGCATGGGCGTAAAGCTGGTGCGCCTCACCGAGGGCGCGAAGCTCGTATCCGTGTCTGTGGCGGAGGCCGAGCCTGACGGCGAGACGGAGGCGGAAGCCGTTGCCGTGCCGGAGGCTGGGACGCAGAACGAAGCCGAATGACGGCGCCCGAAGGAGACAGCCATGGAAAGCAGCCCCGAGAATGAAATGGCGCAAGAGCGCAAGGCCGCGGTGGTCGGCGTGGTGGGCCGCACGAACGCCGGCAAGTCAACCGTGGTGAACAGGCTCGTGGGCGAGAAGGTGTCCATCGTGAGCCCGGTAGAGCAGACCACGCGCAACACGATACGCGGCATCGTGGAGGATCCGCGAGGGCAGCTGGTGCTGCTTGACACCCCTGGCCTCCACAAGGCGGTGGGCCATCTCGGCAAGCTTCTGAACGGCATGGCCCGCGCGTCGAGCGCGGGGGTGGACATCCTTCTGGTGCTCTTCGACGCGGCGCACGAGCCGCAGCTCGAGGACGACGGCTGGATGCGGCGCGTCGCCAAGGAGGCGCCCGCGAAATGCGTCTTTGCCCTCAACAAGTGCGACCGATCTCCGTTCTACGAGACGATGTTCCGCGACCTGTGGCGCGAAGTGCTGGCAGACCGCGCCGCCGCCGCGCATGAAGACGCGCCGCCTCCGCCGGAGCCGGTGTGGGTGAAGGCGTGCGGAATACGTCCGAACGGATGCGATGCGCTGATGGACGCGCTGTTCGGTCTCGCGGAGCCTGGACCGGCGCTGTTCCCCGAGGACATCGTGACCGACTATCCGCGCAAGCTCGCGATTGCGGACGTGATACGCGAGAAGCTGCTGCAGCGCCTTCACGACGAGGTGCCGCACGAAATCGGCGTGGTGGTGACCGACGTCGATGAGCGGCGCAGAACGGCGTGGGACGTCGCCGCGACGATCTACGTGAACCGTCCATCCCAGAAGGCCATCGTGATCGGTCCTGGCGGCAGTCTCGTCAAGGCCGTGCGCATGAGCGCCGAGCCGGAGCTTTCGGACATCTTCGGAGTGCGCGTGCGCCTGGAGCTCTGGGTGAAGGTGGTGCCGAACTGGATGAAGAACAACCGCATCCTCGCGGAGATGGGATACCTCGGGTCGCGGCAATGAGGAGGCTAGTCTCCATCGTACTTCTGCTTGCCTCCGGTGCGCTCTTCGCGGCGGACGATCTGGTGGTGGCGCGCCGCGCTCTTGGAGATGGACTGTGGGGACTCGCGGCGAAGCACGCCGCGGCTGCGGCCAACGCCACCACGTCGTCCGTCGTTCGCGCCGAATCCCGCCTGGTGCAGCTCGAGGCGCTTGCCGGCGCGGGGCGGGCCGCGGAGATGCTTTCGCTTCTCGGCTCATGGCCTGACGCCACCGGCGAGGGGTTCCGCTACTGGCGCGCATGGGCAAGCGCCAAGGACGGCAAGGCCGATGCGGCGCGCGCGCTTCTCGCCGAACCTTTTTCCGAGAAACAGTACACCTCGCTCGCGCTGCGCCTCGCGGCTCGTGTGGAGGCCAGCTCTGGAACGCCCGCTGCCGCTGACGCCGCTTACGCGCGCGCGGCAGCCGCGCTTGCGGGCGACGTCAAGTCGCGCGCCGAAAACGCCGTGGAATGGGCGCGCTTCAAGTACCGCGCGGGAGACGCGGCGGCCGCATTGGCGCTTCTTCGCAAGGAGGGCGCGCCGTCGGCACCGGGTTCGGCAGGCGACGAGGCTCGTCTTCTCGAGGCGGACCTTTCCGTGGCGACAGGAGACGCGGCTGGCGCGAAGAAGATCCGCGAGGCGCTTGTGGCCGGCGGCACGAACACGTCGGAAAGGGCGTATGTGCTCGCGGCATGCGCTCTCTCCGAAAGCATGCTTGCGGCTGGCGCGGTGGATGGCGCTGTTGCCTCGGCATCTAACGCCGTTCTCCGTGCGCAGATTCCCGAGCTCGTGCGCCATGCGGGATTCGCTCTTGGATTCGCGCACTTTGCGTCGCCGACAGGACGCGTTGCCGGCGCGGCGCAGATATCCGCTCTCGTGCGCCGCTATCCCGACGCGCCGGAAAGCGCCGCGGCCCAGCGCAGGCTGGCGGACGGTCTGCTCGCGGCAGGCGACGCAGAGGCCGCTGTGCGCGAATACGCCGTGCTTCTTCAGGCCTTTCCCGCACACGCGCTGGACGCGCACGTTCTTGAAGGACGCGGCTGGGCGTTCATGCAGCTTGGGCGCCATTCGGAGGCGGTGGGGCTTTTCGCGCGCGCGGCGCAGGTGGCGTCCAACGTAGTGGACAAGGCGCGATGCACGTTCAAGCAGGCGGATGCGCTCTTTGCGGACGGAAGATTCGAAGAGGCTGCGGCCATCTACGGTTCCGTTCCCGCGGGAGACATTCAGGACAAGGCGCTGTTCCGCAGGGCTGACGCGCTGGCGCGCGCGAAGAAGAGCGGCGATGCCGCAGAGGCCTTCCGCGCCATACACAAGGAGGGCGGCGAGTTCGCGGTGGAGGCGGGGCTGCGCCTAGCGTCGCTGGAGGCGTCCCTTGGCCATGTGGAGGACGCGGTGGCGGTGTACCGCCTGATTCTCGACGAGGCGGCCAAGCGCCGTCCCACGCCGGAACAGCGAGTGCGTGCGCTCTCAGGGCGGGGGAAGGCGCTTTACCGCGTCTACCGCTTCCCGGAGGCGGAGGCCGACTTCGCGGCCGTCGGCAAGCTGGACGAATCGCGGCGCGACGAGATGGACTTCCTGATCGTGCTCTGCAAGTACGGCGCGGGAGGCGATCGCGAGGCCTCGGAGGCCGCGCGCGCGCTTCTTGCGCGAATGGCGGATTCGCCGCTGCGCGTGGATCTGCAGATGTGGCTTGCCACATACGACGCGGGGCACCGCGAATGGCCGGCCGCGATAGCGGGCTTCGAGGCATGCGCCACAAACGCGAACGTGAAGGCGGAGCGTCGCGTGGAGGCGTTCGTGAGGGCGGCGAGGTGCGCGGTGGAGCTGCCCGACTTCCAGAAGGCGCTTGAGCTGGCGGTGGGCGCTTCGACGAACGCCGTGGCGAACGCGGAGGCGGCATCCGGCGCGGAGGGCGCGGCAAAGCCGTCTGCAGGCTCGGCATGGGTGGCCGAGGCGCTTGTGCTGCAGGGCGAGGCGCTGAGCGAGCTTGGAAGATTCGAGGATGCCGAGTTCGTGCTTGAGCGCGCGGCGAGGGCGAACGGCGGCGAGGCGATGCAGCACCGCGCGGCGCTGGTGCGCGCCAACTGCTACTTCGTGATGGGCGCTGGCGACGCAAAGCGCTACCAGAGCGCGATCGACGCGTACGGAATGATCCAGAAGGACGAAAGCTACTCGCCGTCGCAGAGAATCGCGGCGTCGTACAACATGGCGCGCGCGCTTGAGAAGCTGAACAGGCTCGACGAGGCGGCCGACGTTTACTACACCAACGTGGTGCAGGCGTACTGGGACGGGGTGCGTCCCGACGGCTCGCCAGGCGCCGAGAACGCGCCGCGCGTGTGGTTCGACTCTTCCGCCCGCCAGTACTTCTCGCGCGCCGTGTACAACCTTGCCGACCACTACGAGTCGCGCGGCGAGCTGCAGCAGGCGGCGCGGATGCTTGAATATCTTGTGCGCGCGGGCCTGCCCGCGAAGGACGAGGCGCGCCGGCGCATCGCGCGCCTGAAGGAGAAAGGTGGCTTCTGATGAGCGTATGGACCATGTTGGGCGGACCGGTGTTCTGGATACTCGCCCTGCTGGGCGCGGCCAGCGTATTCGTGTT
>JAFUDL010000039.1 GCA_017459225.1 Kiritimatiellia bacterium | reverse complement strand
GGGGATGTGGTCGGTGGCGGCGGGATAGACCTCGGCGGGCTGCACGTTGAGCTGCTTGAGATCTTCGAAGAAGGCGTCCTTGTACGACTGAGTGTAGTCAGTGAGCGCCACGCCCGCGGCGTTGGCGCCGCGGATCGTCTTGTCGTCGACGTCCGTCAGGTTCATCACCTGGCGGATCTTCATGCCGTTGAACTGCACCACGCGGCGCAGCACGTCCTCGAACGTGTACGCGCGGAAGTTGCCGATGTGGGCGAAGTTGTAGACTGTGGGGCCGCACGTGTAGAGGCGGATGGTGTTGTCCGCAAGCGGAACAAGAGGCTCCACTCTTCTCGTGAGGCTGTTAAATACTTTCATCTCCATGGTTCTATCTCCCACATCGGCTTGGTTCATCTATGCGTCAGTTGGCTGGCGGTGGTGGCGGTGGCGGCGCGGCCGTGACGGATATCTGCGGCTTGCCCTGCGCGCCGCCTTTCTTTGCGCGGGGCGGACCGATCAGGCAGAAGTGCACGCGGCCGTCAGTCTTTGGCGCCTGCTCGACGAAGCATTCGTCCTTGAGCATGTCGAGCACCTCGGCGATCTTGTCCTCGCCGATGTCCCGGTGGGCGTTCTCGCGCCCGCGGAACTGGAGGGAGAGACGCACCTTGTTGCCCTCGGCAAGAAACTCACGTATCTGGCGCAGCTTGTGCTTGAGGTCGCCAACATCCGTTCCGGGATGGAACTTGATCTCCTTCACCTGCGTCGACTTCTGGGCCTTGCGGGCCTTCTTCGCGCGGATTGACTCCTCGTATCGGAACTTCCCGTAGTCCATGATCTTGCACACGGGGGGCGTGGCGTTGGGGGTGATCTCGACGAGGTCGAGGTCTTGACCCTGGGCCAGGCGCAGTGCCTGGTTCGTGGGCATGATGCCCAGCTGCTCGCCGTTCTGGTCCAAGACGCGCACCTGGGGCACGCGGATCTTGAAGTTCACGCGAGTGAATGAGTTGTTAGCGATAAACCACCTCTTTTTTCTTGGGTTGAGTTGTTCTGTTCTTCCCGACGGCCATTCAGCCGTCAAGCTCGTTGGCAAGGCGCGTGGCGAACGCGTCCAGCGTCATCGCGCCGAGGTCTCCCTCCGCTCGCGAGCGCACCGAAATCTGCCCCGCGGCCTCGTCGCGCGGACCCACCACCACCTGATAGGGCACCTTCATGAGCGTGGCCTCGCGGATCTTCGCGCCGAGCTTCTCGGCCGAAGTGTCGATCTCAACGCGCAACCCCTTCGCGCGAAGAGCCGCCTGCGTGCGCTTCGCGTAGTCGAGGGCCTTGTCGGATATCGGCAGTATGCGCACCTGCTCGGGCGCGAGCCAGAGCGGGAACGCGCCCGCGTAGTGCTCGATGAGAATTCCGAAGAAGCGCTCGATTGAGCCAAGGAGCGCGCGGTGCACCATGTAGGGCTGGTGCTCCTTTCCGTCGGCGCCCACGTACGTGAGGTTGAAGCGCTCGGGGAGGTTGAAGTCGAACTGCACGGTGCCGAGCTGCCAGGGGCGTCCCAGGGCATCCTTGATCTTCATGTCGATCTTCGGACCGTAGAAAGCGCCACCGCCTTCGTCCACCTCGTACGACATCCCCTCCTGGTCGAGCGCGTCGCGCAGGCTCTGCGTGGCCTGCTCCCAGCGCGCGGGATCGCCCACGGCCTTCGCGGGCTTGGTGGAGAGGAAGGCCTGGATGTCGTGGAAGCCGAACTTGCCGAGCATCTTCTTCGCGAACTCCACGGTGTCCTTGATCTCCTGCACGATCTGCTCGGGCGTGCAGAAGATGTGCGCGTCGTCCTGCGTGAAGCCGCGCACGCGGAAGAGACCATGCCGCACGCCGTCCTTCTCGTAGCGATACACCGTGCCGAGCTCTGCGTAGCGCAGGGGCAGGTCGCGGTAGGAGCGCTTCTCGAACTGGTAGCACTGGATGTGGAAAGGACAGTTCATCGGCTTGACGTAGTAGTCCTGGATGTACGCGTCCGCCCCGTCGCCTTCCTGCACCTTCATGACGGGGAACATGCCGTCCTTGTAGAACGAGAGGTGTCCCGAGGTCTCCCAGAGCGTGGACTTGCCCACGTGCGGCGTATAGACGATCTCGTATCCCGCCTCGTAGTGCTTCCTGCGCCAGTACTCCTCGATCGCCACGCGAACGCGCGCGCCGCGTGGCAGCCAGTGCGCGAGGCCCGGCCCCACCTGGTCGTTGATCGTGAATAGCGCCAGCTGCCTTCCAAGCACGCGGTGGTCGCGCTTCTTCGCCTCTTCGATCTGCGCCACCTTCGCGTCGAGCTCGGCCTGGTCCTTGCCGACTATTCCGTAAAGGCGCTGAAGCATCTTGTTCTTCTCGTCGCCGCGGTAGTAGCTTCCCGCCACCTTCATGAGCTTGATGGCGCCAATCTGCGCCGAGTGCTCCACGTGCGGGCCGATGCACATCTCGAAGTAGTCGCCCACCGTGTATGTGCTGATCGCCTCGCCGGAGGCAGCGACGTCCGCAAGACGCTCGAGCTTGTACTTCTGCCCGGCAAGCTTCGCGGCAACTTCCTCCTGCGTCATGTTGGACTGAACGAAAGGCTCGTCGAGCGCAATGAGGCGCGCCGCTTCCTTCTCGATGGCGGGGAAGTCCTCGGGCGTTATGCGGTGCTCGAGGTCAAAGTCGTAGTAGAAGCCATCTTCCGTGGCCGGGCCGATGTCGGTCTGGGTGCCCGGGAACAGATTGCACACGGCCCGCGCCACGATGTGGGCGGCCGAGTGGCGGCGCATTTCTTCTGTTATGTCCATTTTCTTCCTAGTTTCTCCTTATGGAGGATATATTTTACTATTGTTTCGGGCTCAAAACAAGGGGAAATTTACAGCCTGACATGTTTTTACATCAGGAAATGGCTACCGCACTAAGAAAAGCGTGCCCATCATCCGCTCCCATGTCCATTTGAGGCGAACGCGTCCATCGTCCGTGGCCGTGTAGGAACTGACCCAGTTGCGCGAAATCTGGCGCCATTCCCCATCGATTAACTTCTCCACTGCAAGTCTTGGACGATAGATCTTTCCATCCACCGAAACCGCATCTGCCGTCACAGTCAGCGCGCCCTTCAATTCATATTCTCCGCTTGCCAGCGAACTCGAACCCGTCGTTTCCGTGTCGCCCACTGCGCCGTTGACCACGATGAGGTTGGCATAGTCCGCGAAGGCGTTCCGGAAACGTATGTCATCGACCTTGCGGTTCTGCACAAGCTCCGCCCCGGTCAGCGCGCGGTTGTAGATGCGCACGGAATGGAACGCGCCCTTCACGTAGTACTTCGCGTTGCTCTGCTGACCGCCCCAGCAGTAGTTTCTGGCGGGAATGGACGTGTTCGTACGGATCATTCCGTCTGTCAGCGCAGTTCCCTGAACGAGGTAGCTTGCGCCGTTGCCGAGGATTGCCGTGGCATACTGACCATCCCATGCAATGCTCGGCCGGTTGTTTTTGGTGCCCCAGTTGTCCGCATTGAAGATGAGAGTGTGATTCCTCGAACCGCTGCTGAAGAAAAGGTCGGAGTCGTTGTTGTCGTTTCCGAAGAAGATGGAATAGTAGCCGCCGCCGAACGTCTGCGCCTCCCAGTCAACAGTTGTCGCGAGCTGGATGGACATGTTTTCACCGCCCACATCGATGCCGGGGCTTTCAACGCTCGCGTGGACGTCGCCGGTGAACACGAAGCCGTTCCCATTCTCGCTCCACCGACCTTTGCCCGTGTTGAATGTCGCATCTGGCTGGTCGACAGCCAGATTCGTCCACCTTCTTGTCGTCGCATTGTGCGAATGCGCCACTCCATAGTTGCTTATGCCGTCGAAGTGTCCGGCAAGTCCTTCTTGCACGTAGTCGCGGACAGTGTAGTCCGCCGCCGTACGAAGACCGCTCGTCATCTCCCATGTCCATGTCAAACGGCGATTCGCCGCGCCAGAGCCGCCGACCATCTCGATCGACGTTCCCGAGCCCGCCTGGCCCGCCATCCACTGCCGCGCCGTCGCGTTCCACGTCTCAAGGCGATAGCCCCTGCAGGCGAAAGTCCTCGCCCCGATCGTCTGCGTCTCTGGCGCCGTGAAGGTGATGGATGCGTTGCGGACTATATATGCGCCCTCGTCGCCTAACTTGACCGTGCCGTCGCAGGACTCGCTGCGCACAAGAACGACATCCGTCTCGTCGAGGTCGGCCATGCGCCCAAAGAAGCGGACGTCGTCTATCGCCCTGTTGTGACGCAGCTCTTCGTCCGTAAGCACACGATTGTAGATCCGCACCGAATGATATGCGCACCTTGTCAGGAAGGTATTGCCAAAAAGCGGCGAACATCCCCAGACAAACCGACGGCCAGGGACTTCAGCTGACAACACCCGCGCCATGCCGCTGCCAAGCATGGCATCGGATGTGAAATAGCACTTCTCCGCGTCAAATGCCGTCGTGATGTACTTGCCGTTCCAATTCACGACAGACGGGCGGCCACTCTGCCCCAACAACCCCATATAGGCTTCGGCCTTGAGTTCTATCTTGGCCTCCTTGCCGTACGTGTATATGCTGAATTCGTTGTCTTGCGCATCATGGAAACAGCTGCTGTATTTGCCGCTGGTCTGCTCGTCGTTGCTGAAATCCATCGCGAGCTGGATCGTCGCGGACAATCCCAATGCGATCTCCGAATCAAGCTGGGCGCATTTCCCGAACTCCGTTCCATGGAACCAATAGCCGGTGCCGTCCTTCCATACACCCGCCCCATCGGAGATCGTCGCGTCCGGACGCCCATCTATGAGATTTCTCCACACCGTCGCGTTCGGATCATGCGGCGCCGTCGCGCCCGCGTTGCGGATTCCGTCAAAGTGGCATACAAGATCGTTCTGCACATAGTCGTCCACATCGACAGGCTTTACGCCGCTGGCCATCTTCCAATTCCACGTCAGGCGCACCTTCGCACGCGCGAGGCAGTTGGTGTAGTCGAAGGTCGACTCCCCGGCGTGCGTCTCCACCGCGCCCCAGCCGTTTTTGGCCGAGTCCCACTCTTCAAGATTGTAACCTGCGAGTGTGTACGTGCAGCCGTTCGTCGTCACGCTCGCTGGTGCCGTGAACGTGTAATGGCCGTTCACCATGTACATGCCGTTCGCCTCCGCTCCCCCAACGCAAGGCGTGTTCGAACCAACGGTGACGTTTATGTTCGTGTCCGCTCCGCGATAGCGGACCTCGTCTAGCATTCTGTTCCAGGCAAGCTCCTCTTCGCTCAGCGCCTTGCCGTAGATGCGCACCGAATGAAACACCCCCTTCACATAGTAGTTCGCGTTGTTCTGCTGCCCGCCCCAGCAGAACCGTCTCGCGGGAATGGCCGTGTTGGCGCGCGGCTTGCCATCCGCCAGGGCTGTATCCTGCACAAGGTAGCTCACGCCGTCGCCGAGGACCGCCGTTGCGTACCGTCCGTCCCATTCGAGAGTCGGGCGGTTACCTCCGGTGCCCCACCTGTCCGCGTTCAGGATGAGCGTGCGGTTCTTGGAGCCGCTGTTGAAGTAGATGTCGGTGTCGTTTGCGTCGTTGCCAAAGAAGATGGAATAGCGGCCGCTCCCGAACGTCTGCGATTCCCAGTCAACAGTTGTCGCGAGCTGCACGGTCATGAACTGGCCGCCGACGTTGATGCCCGGCGCGTTCACCGACGCATGGACGTCGCCCGTGAACACGAAGCCGTCTTCGGTCCAATATCCCTTCTCCGTGTTGAACGCCGCGTCGGGCTGTCCGGCAACGAGGTTTTTCCATGTTCTCGCGGACTTGTCGTGCGGAAGCGACTCGCCGGCGTTACGTATGGCGTCGAAATGGCCCTTGAGCCCCGTCTGAACGTATGACGCGGCTCCAAGCGGAATCAGCGCTCCAAATCTCTGCGAGACTTCGTCAGGAATGTCGTCATGCGTGATCTCTGCCCATTCGTCGACGACTTCTTCAATCGTCCAGTTCCAGGTAAGGCGCACCTTGGCACGCGCCAAGCAGTTCGTGTAGGCAAAGGAGGTCTCCCCGTCATGAGTCTCAGCCTCGCTCCAGCCATTCCCGCCTGAGTTCCAAACCTCAAGCGTGTAGCCTGCCGGAACATACGTGGCATATCCAGCCGTCACGCTCGCCGGAGCCGTGAAGACGTGCTGCCCGTTCACCATGTATCTGCCGTTCCTC
>JAFUDL010000402.1 GCA_017459225.1 Kiritimatiellia bacterium | reverse complement strand
GTCGGCGCAGGCCTCGACATCAACCGCATTTCGCGCAAGCGGTTCAACGGTTTAGAATCGCACCCGCTGGGCAAATTTGGAACGATTTCTAGATGAAACGGGAATGTGGATTTGGTAAAATAATTTAGGTTGACTTCAAGGACTATTTGCCGCGTTTGGCATGATGTCTTCGTGGTCAAGGATGAAGTGTTCGTGTGTCCAGGAAGGAAGGGAAGTGGGAAATGAGGAGACAATATGAGATAATGGCGGCCATGAAAACAGCAACACCAAATGCCGATATTGCAACGGCGATATGCGTGGCGGCTGTGGCTGCCTTGACCGCTTCGGCTGGGCTTCTGCCGCCCGAGACGGGAATCGGATGGAAGAACGGATGGGTGGACGAGTGGAAGAGCGATGTGCCCGGGCTTCTCGTCGAGGACAGTACCGAGGATGTTTCAGATAACCTCCAGAAGGTCGTGCGCCGCTGGACGTGGACAGGCAAGGCGCCGCTTGAGAAGGTCACGCTGTCCGTCCGTTGCCGCATAGAGGGAGAACCGGTGGCGCTCAAACCGTTCATCCCAGGTATACTGCTCTACGGCAATCCGTCCAACAGGGGGCGCAGGGACTGGCGTGTGCCCGTGTTCGCGGGTGAAGAGGGCGAGTTCGCGATATTCGAGGAACACCGTCTGCCTATGCCGTTTGCACTGGTCGAGAATGCCGCAGGCGGGGATTTCGTCGCTGTCCACACCTTGCCGTCGCCCGTGCGAGGGGCGGTGCTCGAAGACCAGTGGTGGAGCCTCGGCGTGGAGACGGCGAAGAGCGGCGTCGACATCGTGATGCTCTCCGGCCCTGTGGGATACAACCGTCGGCGTTCGGTGGTGAAGGAGCTTACGTCGGGCTGCATGCCGTATGACGAGGCGTACATCACGCTCCAGCCGGGGCAGATCGTCGAAAAGACGTTCTGGATCCAGACTGGCAGGACGACGAAGGATGCGTTCGGCGTCGAACGTGCCGTCGAGGCGTCGCTCTCGCTCTTCAGTCCGTTTGACGAAACGCGGTTCGCGCCGAAGGAAAGGATTGTCCGCGCGAAGCGTAACTACGCGGTTTCCAGATGGGTGGAATATGATGGCGGCGTCTGCGGATTCCCGATACTTCCGAAGGACATCAACCCGAAAAGTCCGATCACGGTTGGCTGGTGCGGCTGTGCCGCGACGTGCGGCTATGCGTTACCGGTGCTGGACATGGACCCGGCGGATTGGACGATGGCGCAGCGCTCGCTCGATTTCATATGCGATGCGTTCGGCGATATGGTGCGCGGTGACGGGATGTTCGCGGTGCAATATGACGTGGATTCGGGAAAGAAGGGCGGAGGCGATCCGGTCTCCTGCGGACAGGGGCTTTATTCGATCCTCAAGGCAATCCGCTTCGCTGAGAGGAAAGGTGCGGGACGGCTTGACGCGGCGAAATGGCGGAAGTTCGCGCAGAAAGTCTCTGAAGCCGTCGCGCACGACATTCTGCGCCCGGAATGGGCGCCGCCGGCCTCCTCTGGACCAGGGTTTCTGGTCGCGCCGCTTGTGCTGGCCTCTGAACTGTTCGGAAATGCGGACTGCCTAGCCGCCGCGCGGAAGCTCGCCGATTCCTTCGCGCGGAAATACTTTGTGTGTGGGGCGACATACTGGGGCGGATCGTGCGATGCCGGATGCGAGGACAAGGAGGGCGCGCTTGCGGCGTTTCAGGGATACGTAGCCCTTTTGCGCCACGCCTTGAAAACTGGCGACAGGGATTCCGTACGCAGGTATGAGAGGCTTGCCCGTCACTCCATGTATGTAATGCTCTCCTTTACCGTCGTATGGGACATACCCATGCCTCCGGGACGCCTCGCAGACCATGCGTTCAAGTCCACGGGCTGGACGGTCGTTTCGCCGCAGAATCAGCATCTGGACGTGTTTGGCGTACTCGGCACGCCGGACGTCTGGTGGATGGGGGAATACCTCAAGGACGAACGTTTCAAGCATCTTGCGGCGGTGATGTACAGGAGCTGCTACCAAATGACGGACGCGTCCGGTTCAATCGGCGAGCAGATACAGCATACGAACTACGGACTGCACGGGCGTCCCACGCCCGGTCGATACCGCGGCGGCTACAATGAGCAGTGGAAAGTGTTCTGGATGACGGCGCACTTCCTCAACGCCGCCGCCGAATTCAAGGAAATGGGCGCCGATCTTTAGGAGCGGGGTGGTCTCCTGGACGAATCTCGTCGTCGACGCCTCGCTTGGCGCGGGGGCGCCTCGCCAGCCGCGAAAAAATTGGAGAATTGGGGAACCTCCAAGCCATTTGGTGAATTGCAAGTGAAAGCCGTAAAGACGAACGGCCTGAAATATGGTAAACTAGGACCATGAAAAACGGCCTCTTCTCTGTTGCGCTGCTCGCCGCCTGTCTGGCGGGGGCGAAATCAGTCGTATGGAACACGCCCGAGTCGCTCGCCATGTGGACGAAGCGCGGGCACCAGGTTGCGTCGTCATCCATGAAGGACGGCGCGCTGCATGTCGTGTGCGGTGGCGTGGATACGCACATCTACAGCGGGACGTTCGACCTTGCCTCCTCCGCCGCGCAGGAGGTCGTGTTCCGCGCGAAGGGGAACCGCTCCGGCATCGGCGAGCTTTTCTGGATGGAGCCAGGCAAGGGACCATTGCAGGCACAGTCCGTCAGCTTCGAGTGGATCGGCGACGGCGAGTGGCATGAGTATCGGGTGCGCCCGTTCTGGCAGTGCCAGCGGCGCATCGGCCAGCTGCGCCTCGACTTCCCACCCTCCGGCGCGCAGGGCGGCGTGTTCGACGTGTCGTCGGTCGCCGTCGTCTCCTCGGCGAAGGTGACGGCGTTCTCCGCCGAGAAGTGGGGCGGGCTCGTCCTTGACGTGAAGGCGGACTCGCCCGGCACAGGGCAGTTCTGCTGGGCCTCGTCGGTGCGCAGCGGTCTCCGCAAGAAGGGGTTCCGTTATCCCGGAGATGGACGAGTCCACCAGATCTACCTCGACCTCGCCGCCGATTCCGACTGGAGCGGGGTGGTGTCCTGGACGAATCTTGTCGTTGACGCCGCGCAGGTTTCGTCCGTGGTGCTTGTGAGCGAGGAGCCCGAACTCCCTGCGGACCTCGTTGTGAAGGGCGCGCGCGCGGAGGACGCCTTCAACCGCGTGGACGAGCAGGTGCCCGTGCGCGTGTCGATCGAGAACATCGGCACCCGCACCGCCCGCCACGTGTCGCTGACGGCCGGACCGCTCCCCGCCGGCATCCGCCTCGCGAACGCCGCCGCGCTAGCCGACATTGGCGACCTCTGCGGACTCGACACGAAATCCTTCATCGCCACGTTCGAGGTCGACACGCCCTGTTCCTTCACGGCGCAGCTCTTCCTGAAGGCGGATGGCGTCGCCCCGGTTCCCTTTTCGGTGCCCGTGAAGGTGCTGCCGTCGCTCAACCTCGCGAAGGCGTCGTACGTGCCCGAGCCGAAGCCGGTCGAGACCGACTACGACATCGCCGCGCTCTACTTCCCGGGCTGGCCGCGCGTGGAGGCGTGGCAGCGCGTGTGGAACGTGTGCCCCGAGCGCAAGCCCGTGCTGGGATGGTACGACGAGGCGAATCCCGAGGTGGTGGACTGGCAGATCAAGTGGCTCGTTGAGAACGGCATCCGCACGCTCTACGTGGACTGGTACTGGGACCGCGGCCGCCAGCACCTCGACCACTGGGTTAAGGCGTTCTACAAGGCGAAGTACCGCCGCCACCTGAAGTGGGCGATGATGTGGGCGAACCACAACCCGCAGGGCAGCCACTCGGAGGAAGACCAGCGCGCCGTGACGAAGTTCTGGATCGAGAACTACTTCAACACGCCCGAGTACCTGCGCATCGACGACAAGCCCGTGGTGTGGATATGGGCCGCGGGGAACATGGACCGCGACCTCGGCCCGGGAGGCTGCAGGAAACTGCTTGAGATCTCGCGTCAGATGGCGCGCGAGGCAGGCTACAAGGGCATCTACTTCATCGCGATGAAATTTCCCGAGGCGGACTGGGACGAGAAGACCGTGCAGTCGTACAAGGACCGCGGCTTCGACATGACGAGCATCTACCACTTCATGGACCACGGCGGCAAGGCTAAGTCGGGTCGCCGTTACAGCTACGACCTCTGCGCGGAGGCGAGCCTGCCCGCGTGGCGGAAGCGCCAGGCGTCCGGCATCCTGCCGTTCATGCCCAACCTCTCGACGGGCTGGGACGACCGTCCATGGAACGACCACTGCGAGATCTACGGGAAAAGCGCGGAGGGCTTCCGTCGCATCTGCCAGGACGCGAAGCGCTTTGCGGACGAGACGGGCGTGAAGCGCCTCTGCCTCGCGCCGCTCAACGAGTGGGGCGAGGGCTCCTACGCCGAGCCTAACGCGGAGCACGGGTTCGGATTCTACGAGGCGGTGCGCGACACGTTCTGCAAGCGTCCGGCGGGCGGCTGGCCGATCAACTATGGTCCGAAGGACGTAGGGCTTGGTCCCTACGACCTCCCGCCGCCCGCGCCGATGCCGCGCGTCTCCGCCTGGGATTTCACGGGCGGCGGCACGCAGGGCTGGCGCGCGTTGATGGGCATCTCGGACTTCGCGGCCTCGCCGTGCGGAATCACGTTCCGCACGACGACGCGCGACCCGGCCATCTGCGTGTCGTTCGCGCCCATCGACGCGCGTGATTTCAGTGAGGTGGTGGTGCGCATGAAGGTGGAAGGGGCTGTGGCGGCTGGGAACTGCCAGCTCTTTTGGGCGGGACCTGGGCGCAAGGCGGCAGAGGTCTCGTCGGTCTCCTTGCCAGTGACGGTCGACGGCGCATTCCACGACTACCGCTTCCCTGTGGGTGCGAACCGCACCTGGCGCGGCCGGATCAACCACTTCCGCTTCGACCCTACGCAGGTGGACGATCTGCGCGTGACGATCGAATCAGTGAGACTGCGTTAACCCGCTCGTTCGCCATAACCCGTTGCGTTGGTTATCCCCATAATGTCACGAAAATCATGCTTGCGCCGGGCGGGGGAATGTGACATACTATTTCCGTCTTGCCTCTCAAAGGCGAGATAACTGATTACCCGCGCGGGTAGGTCGCATGTGTCGCGATCGTTGTTTCGAGAAGGTATTGGAAAAAGCGGTAGTTAATGAAGTTGACGGCAAGACAAATTGAAAGGCTTATAAAGCAGGGAGAGGTTGTCCACACCGAATGCAAAGACGCATCCGGCGGGCTGCCTGATTCCCTGTGGGAGTCGTACAGTTCTTTCGCCAATACGGACGGCGGCGTGATCCTCCTTGGCGTGAAGGAGGTGGACCGCAAGTTTTCAATCTCAGGCGTACCGAAGGCGGCGACGTTGATCAAGCGGTTCTGGGACGGCGTCAACAACCGTGAGAAGGTCAGCGTCAACATTCTTTTCGATCGCCATGTCTATTCCGTAAAATGCCGTGGCCGCGATGTCGTCGTGATAGAAGTCCCCAGGGCGGATCGCAGGGAACGTCCTGTATATGTTGGACAGGATGTGTTCAATGGAGCATATCGCCGTAACGGGGAAGGCGATTACAAGTGTTCGCGCGAAGTCGTGCTTGCGATGCTGCGCGACGCGAGCGACGTTACGGCCGATGCGACCGTTTTGGAATCGCTTACCGTTTCCGACCTGAATGCAGACTCGATACGGCATTACCGTGAGGAATTCTCTCGTTTCCGTCCTCGTCTTGCCTGGAACAAATTGTCGGACGAGGAGTTTCTGAAAAAGATCGGGGCGGTAGGCAGGGGAGACGACGGCAACCTTCACCCGAACATCGCCGGGCTGGTCTGTTTTGGCGATTTCGTGACGATCATGCACGAGTTGCCGAACTATTTTCTCGACTATCGCGAGCGGTCGTCCGACTCGGCACGCTGGGGTGACAGGGTTTGCTCCAGCGATCCGACCTGGAGCGGGAACATCGTCGATTTCTTCTACCGGATATACGACAAGGTGACGAGCGGCGTAAAGACTCCGTTTGCGCTTGACGAGAACGACAGGCGAATCGACGAGACGGACGTCCACGAGGCCGTGCGCGAGGTCGTCGCGAACGCGCTCATACACGCCGACTACCACGGGCGGCAGGGCATTGTGGTCGAGAAGCGGTTCAACGAGATACAGGTGTCGAATCCGGGAACGATGCGCATCAGCAAGGAGGTCGCTATCGAGGGCGGCAGAAGTGACCCGCGAAATGCGCAGGTGTTCAACATCTTCTCACTGATCGGAATCGGCGAGCGTTCCGGTACGGGCTTGAGCAATCTCTATGCACTTTGGGAGCAGCATGGATTTGCCACTCCGGTCATCCGCGAGGAGTTTGATCCTGAAAAGACAATTGTGAACATTGCCACAGAACCAAACCAATCCGTTTCGGACAACACCCGTACAAAAACCGACCATAACCCGGACGCGACCCGTACAGAACTAGACAATAATTCGGTTTCGACCCGTACAGAACCCGTGCAAAACCCGTACAGAACCCGTACGATACCCGAACAAGGCGAATCAGTTGATACTGGAATCAAAAATTTATTGAATTCATTAAACTCATCAACTCGCAGGGTTTATCATGAGCTGGCGAAAGATGGGACTATTACGATGCGCGGTTTGGCAACCAAACTAGGCGTCAATAAAGATACGATTAATATAGCAGTAGGTACCTTGGTCGCCAAGCAACTCATCCGTCGTATTGGATCTAAAAAGGGTGGTCATTGGGAAGTCGTGAAGTGAGGTAGGAACGATGGGGCGAGGCGTCCCGCCGAGCCGCCGTGGCTCGCCCCACCTCCGAGCCGCAAAGAGAAAGAAACAACTTGAAAGGAAAAGCAACAAAATGAAAGCAAAACAGATGATTATGGGCGTCGTCGCCGCAGTGGCGATGGGCGCGATGGCGGAAATCACCAACACCGTGAAGGTCACGAAGTTCCACCAGTCGTATCCGTATGCGGGCAAGGCGATGGTTCAATACACGGTGGGCGGGACGCTCCCCGCGAACGCGGTCGCCGAGATCACGATCAACACGGACGACGCGAGCGCGACCTTCACACAGAGCAACATCGTTACGGGCGCGAATGCGTTCACGATAGACTTCGCCTCGTCCTTTGGCGGCGCGTTGGTGCTCACCAACGCGTCGTTCATGGTGACGATTGCGGAAGGAGCTGGTGGTGGTGGCTCAAGCGGTGGCCTCGGCGGCGTGCAGTTGTGGGAGGGTGGTCCGTACTGGGCGGAGTGCAACGTGGGCGCTTCCAAGCCAGAGGAATACGGCTACTACTTCTGGTGGGGCGACACGGTGGGGTACACCCGAAGCGGGGGAACATGGACTGATTACGGAAGGGGTGATGGCTCTGGTTATTATTCCGGCGTGACGTGGGTATCAAGCGCGGGCGAGCAAATGAGTAGCAGCCCGTTCTCATCATCGTCGTGTCCGACCTACGGCAAAGACAATTCGGCTCTTCAGTCAGCGGGTTACATTGATTCTACGGGCAATCTCGTGGCGGCGCACGATGCGGCGACGGCGCATCTCGGTGCTCCGTGGCGCATGCCGACGGATGCGGAGTTCTTCGCGCTCATCAACAATTGCACCACCACATGGATCACTACCAACGGTGTGTCCGGGCGACTGGTGACGGGCAAGGGCGCGTATGCGGACAGGCGCATCTTCCTTCCGGCCGCCGGCCTCGGCAGCGGCTCGGGCCTCGGCGGCCCCGGCTCGTACGGTTACTACTGGTCCTCTACGCCGAATTCGGACCGTTCCGACGGCGCGTGGAGCCTCTACTTCGATTCGGGCTACTTCGACAGGAACGACGCCGACCGCTGCTTCCGGCAGTCCGTTCGTCCCGTGCGAGGATTTGCCGAATAGCGCGCGAATTACGCGCGTATTCGATTCATTCTGATTCATCTGATTCATTTTGCCATGGCGTCGTTTGAACAGGTCGTCAAGTTTCCTCCGGGTGAGCCGAGGCGGCTCGCCGAGGACGGCTCGCCCCACCTGCTGGGGGAGTCTTCTGGTGGGGCGAGGCGTCCCGCCGAGCCGCGGCCAAGATGGCGGCTCTCCATACGGCCGCAACAAGTTGCGACCCTCCCGTTGCCAAGCCACCGTGGTTCACCCCATCATTTAACGGAGGCAGTGCAAAACTCGGTAGGGACGGCGTTCCACCGCCGTCCGCGGCTGGCGATGGAACGCCAGCCCTACCAAAATGCGAGATTTTGCAATTGCCTCACAGGAGAAGAACAATGAGAAAGTTGAGAGTTTTGAGTTGTAAATTTGGCGTGGCGGCGCTGGCGGCGCTGCTTTCGGCGAGTGCGTCTGCGGCGATGTTGGCTCGGCAGAGTGGCGCGTTCGGTATCGTCACGTACGATCTGCCGCCCGTCACGGAAACGCAAACGACGCCGGTTCCGGTTCCGTATGCGTGGCTGCGGGCGCACGTTCCGGGCGTGGTCGACGAGTATGAGGCGTACGAGGCGGCCGCGAAGGCGATGGCGGCGAACGGGCGTCCCGTGTGGGCGTGCTACGCGCTGGGGCTCGACCCGCAGGATGCGACGAGCGACTTCCGGATCGCGTCGTTCCCGATGAAGGCGGACAGCACGCCGGACTTTGCGAACGTTATATTCGATCCGCCGAAGGCGCAGTGGAACGTGCCGGACACGCCGGTGATGTGGAAGGGCGCGGCGACGCTGGAGGGGCCATGGATGACGGTGACGGAGGAGGTGGGGCGAGGCGTCTCGCCGAGCCGCGGACGGCGATGGAACGCCGTCCCTACCGAGGGGAGGGCGGTCCCAGTTGGCGCTTTTCCGGCTTGCGCGGGAGCGCGGGGTTTGGTATCCTGTCAGCGCTCCCCGCAAAGGGAGCCCGCGTCAGCGAAACTGCCGTAAAGTTCCAACGCCTCCGGGCGTGACCACTAATAAGGCCTCGTAGCCTCGGCAACACTAATCCTCGAACGGCGGAGCAATCACAGCTTTCCGCGCGAGGACAACATGAAAACAAGACCTTCTGCCGATATCCGCGCACTGCGCGACGCCGTCGCCGCCGTGGTGCACC
>JAFUDL010000401.1 GCA_017459225.1 Kiritimatiellia bacterium | reverse complement strand
GTCAGACCAGCCTTCTCGAAACGCTCGCGGTAGGCCCACTGCCAGGAGTACTCGAAGTGCGCCTCTTCGGGAGGTTCGTAGTTGGCGGTGTCGAGATACGACACGCCGGCCGCAAGGCAGGCGTCCATGATCGCAAGGTCCTGATAGGGAAGGGCGATGTTCATCACGAGGTCTGGCTTGAACTCCTTGATGAGCGCCGTTGTTGCGGCAACATCCATCGCGTCGATCTGCGCGGTCGTGATGTTCGTGGATCTTGGCTCGTGGTTCGTGGTTCGTGCGCCCGAATCACGAGTCGCGAACCACGAATCACGTCTCCTCTCGATGTCGGCCTTGATCGCGTCGCAGCGCGCCTTGGTGCGCGAGGCGATCAGCAGTTCGCCGAACGTGTCCGGGTTCTGGGCCATCTTGGCGGCCGCCACGCCGGCGACTCCGCCGGCTCCGATGAGCATCACTTTCTTAGCCATTTTCTTTTCTCCTGCCCTGCATGCCCGGGCTACAGCGTTCCGTTGAAGAAGCGGTCCATTATCGCCGAGTGTTCGGCGTCCGTCCAGCCGGAGCTTTCGATAGAGACCCAGCCGTTGTACCCCACGGCGTCGATTGCGCGCCGCACGCGCTTCCAGTCGATCGACCCGTCGCCAATGCGCACGAAGGACCCTTCGTTCTTGGCGTCGCGGTTGATTTTGAAGTCCTTGATGTGCATCTTGACGATCTGGTCGGAAAGCGTCTCTACCCACTTCTCGGCGGGCGCGTAGCGAACGTGGTTGCCGAGGTCGAGGTACGACTTGACCCACGCGTTTCTGAACGAGCGGATGAACGCCGCCGCGAATTCCGGCGTCACCCACAGGTTGTTCCACACGTTCTCGAGGCCGATCGTGACGCCAAGCTCCGCGGCGACGGGCGCGAGCTCCGCCACTGCGTCCTGCGCGTATTTCGTGGCGTCGTTCTGCGCCTGCACGTATTCGGGGAAATCGCCATCCGCGGCGCGCGAGAGCATGAGCGACTTCGGGTCGAACTCCGTCTTAAACGCGTGCGGCTTCGGCATCGGCATTCCGCCAATGCGTCCAGCGACGATCAGAACCACGCTCGCCCCGTACGCCTTGGCAAGACGCAGGTTTTTCTTGCCCTCTTCGATGGACGCCTTGCGCTTCGCGGGATCCTTGGCGTTGAACTCGAACCATCCTCCCATGAACGAGTGTATCTGCAGTCCCTCGTTCTCGGCCAGGCGCCTTGCCTCGCGCGCCTCGGCTTCGCTCACCGTCTTGTCCATCAGCTCCACGCCGGGAAATCCGTTCTCCTTCAGCGTCTTCACCACGTCCGGCGTCAGGCGTTTTCGTATCAGCGCCTTCTTGAGGACGGTCTTGAACGGCGCCGCGCCAGCTTCTTCTCCGCGCGTGAAACGCGGCAGCCCTGCCGCCGCAATGGCAGCAGTTCCCATGAGAAAACCACGTCTGCTTGTCATCATTAAGCTCCTAGCCTTTCTAACTTTCCAATAGACTTCAGACTTCTGATAGGACTTCTGACTTCAGACTTCTGACTTCAAAACTTTGAACTTCAAACTCTGAACTCCTCATGCCTTGCCCGGCACGATCCCCACGCCTTCCTTGGGCACCGGCACGTCTTCGGTTTCCTCGAACTGCGCAGAGGTGAACGCCGCGTTCCAGCCGTCGTAGAACTCGCTGCGCGTGTTCTCCAGCACGTCCTTCATGCGCACCGCGCGTCCCGAATAGGCCGCGAGCGTGCCGATGATGCAGGTGGCTGTGGACATCGCCACCTGCTCGCCTTCATTCAGGAACTTGCCGCTCAGGAGGCCCGACAGGAAGTCCACATGCTCCGCCACGAGGCCGCTGTCGGGGCGCCCCTTGATGGCGGCGAGGTCTTCTTCCACCGGCTTGCCGTCCCAGCGCTTGATCTTGTTGCCCACGGAGACTTCGCCCTCTGTGCCTACAAGGCGCGTGCCGAACGGATTCGCGCAGCCGTTCATGTGCCGGCCGAACGTGGTGGTGTGCAGCTCGTCGCCGTAGTCGAAGTCGATGGCGATTTCGTCGTAGATGTCGCCGATTCCGGCTGGACGCCTCCAGCGCGCGCCCATGCCGAACGCGCTCACGGGGAAGCGGCCGATGAACCAGTTCGCGAGGTCCACCTCGTGGATCGCCTGCTCCGTAACCTGGTCGCCGCCCATTTCCCAGAAGTGGTACCAGTTGTTGCAGAGGTAGGCGGCATTGGAGTCGGTGGGTCTGCGTGGACGCACCCACATCGATCCATGGCAGCGGTAGACTCGTCCCGCAAGTATCTTTCCGATGCATCCCGCGCGCACCGGCCCAATCTGCTTGAGGAAGCGGTTCGAGTGGCGGTGGAGCGTGCCGGAGAGAATGGAGAGGTTCTTCGCCTTCGCCTCGGCCGTCGCCTTGAGGAACTCGCGAAGTCCGCGCGGATCGGTGGCGATGGGCTTCTCGGCGAAGATGTGCTTGCCGGCCGCCACGCATGCGGCGGTCTGGCGTGGACGGAATATCGGAGGCGTGCAGAGAAGCACTATCTCGCAGCCGGATGCTATCACGTTCTTGTAGCCGTTTGCGCCGCCGAACGCCATCTTCTCGTCAACGCCGTACTTCATGCAGATGGCCTTGGCCTTTTCGGGGAAGAAGTCCGCCGCGGCCGTCAGCTGCACCTTGCATCCAAGCTGCGTTGCGGCGTCCATGATGTTCTGTATCGCGCCCGTGCCGCGTCCACCGCATCCCACGAGACCCACCTTGAACACTCTCTGAGCATCGCCGAGCACGGCAGGAGCCGCAGCAAGCGCACCCGCAGCTGCCATGAACTGACGTCTTGAGATATCCATCGCTTTCTCCTTTCACTATGTTTTTCAGATGTATGTAATTGTCTCATAAAACCTTCCCGCAGTCAATAGAGAGTTGGAGGTGTGCGGGAAATTTCTGCTTTCAGTGATGTGCAACTTGACGCTATATGCGGGATTTGTTATCATATTGTCGGTTTTGATGATCTTGAGGGGACTGTCCCCGTTTGACTTGAAAAGCGAGAAAGGTTAGGCGCATGAAGAGGATCGACTACAAGTGGAAGGCGCTGGTGCTATTGTGGGTGGCCTTCTTCCTTCAGCAGGGCACGCGGCAGATATACGGTGCCACGCTTTCGTCCATACAGGGTTCGCTTGGCGCCACGGCGGCGGGAATCGGACTCGTGGGGACGGTGTTCACGTTCGTGTACGGATTGTCGGTGCCATTTGCCGGCTTGACAGCCGATCTCTTCAATCGCAAGTGGATGGTAGTCTCGGGCGTGTTCGTGTTCTGCTTCGGAATCTTCGCGTCGGGGTTCATGTCGTGCCTGGGGTTGATGCTCGTCACGTACGGAATTCTCAACGGCTTCGGACAGTCCTTCTACTATCCGTCGGCGACATCGATAATCGGCGAACTCCACAAGGATACGCGCGCCACGGCCCTCTCGATTTTGCAGATGGGCCTGTACGCCGGCATCATCGGCTGCAGCGCGGCTTCGGGATTTCTCGCCGAGGGTGGTGCGGACGGATGGCGAAAGCCTTTCTGGGTGTTCGGCGGCATCGGCATAGCGTGGGCCGTGGTGCTGGCCCTGGGGTTGAAGGGCGGACGGCAGGCGCATGATGCCAGCCCCGCCGCAGAGGCCAAGCCTTCTCTCAAGGAGGCGTTGAAGGCGTTTGTCGCGAATCCCTCGGCGCTTCTCCTGATGGCGGGGCTCGGAATGATGATCTATGTGGATGTGGGATTCAAGACGTGGATGCCGAGCCACGTCGAGAATACATTCAAGCTCACAAAGGGCTCCGCCGCGCTTAACGCAGTTCTCTGGCACTACCTCGGCGCGTTCGTGGGCGTGACGCTTGGCGGACGCATCTCGGATAGACTCGTCAAGATACGTCCGTCCGTGCGAATGGAGACGAACATCGTGGGTCTCGTCGCCGCCGTTCCGTTCATCGTGTGGATGGCGTACGCGCCGTCGCTCATATCGTGCGGCGTGGCGATGGCTCTCTTCGGCGTGTTCCGCGGAGTGTACGACTCCAATCTGATGGCGTCGCTCTTCGACATAATTCCGCAGCGATACCATGCTTCAGGTGCCGGGCTGATGCTCTCTGGCGCGTTCGTGTTCGGTTCCACCGCGCCAGTCGTTCTCGGGCTTGTGAAGGACTCCTTCTCATCCACGGTGGCACTTGCGTCGCTTGCTGCGTTCTATCTCGTGGGCGCGGGGCTGGTGGCGCTTGCAAGGTACAGGACTTTTGGCGGACAAGGACAGCTTCCGAAATGAGGCTTGTTGAATTTGTTCCGCCCGTTCCGCATCCGCTGTGGAAGCTGTGTCCGCAGATGGGGATAACGGATGTCGTGGTGAAGGTGAATCCCGAACTGACGGGTCTTGCAGATCCGTGGCGGTTCGAGACGCTCTCCTCAATAGTCTCGCGTCTTGCGGATGCGGGGCTGCGCGTCGTAGGTCTTGAGGGCGATCCCTTCGACATGTCGCCTATCAAAGAGTATGGTGCCAACGGCGTCTTCAGTGCAGAGACGCAGAGCGGTAGGGAAGAAGCCCTTGCGCATTATCGCGAACTTCTGGAGTCGATGGGGCGGCTTGGAATAAAGCTGCTCTGCTACAACTTCATGGTGGGGAAGGGCTGGTCGCGCACTGGCGTGCGCGAAGGCCGCGGCGGAGCGAAGGCGACGTACTTCTCGCTGAAGGAGACCGAAGTCCTACTCCTCACACACGAGCAGGTGTGGGCGAACTACGAATGCTTCATCAGGGCCGTGATGCCCACTGCCGAGAAATGCGGCGTGAGGATGGCGCTTCATCCCGACGATCCCTGCCTTGACTCTCTCGGCGGCTACGCGCGCATCTTCGGCTCGGTCGAGGCATACGACCGCGCGTACGCGCTTTTCCCGTCGCCGTCGAACGCGGTCACGTTCTGCCAGGCGAACTTCAAGCTGATGGGCGTGGACCTCAAAGAGAAAGCGCGGCATTTCGGCAAGCGGATCGCGTTCATCCACGTGCGCGACGTGGACGGCACGAAGGAGGATTTCACGGAGCTCTTCCATGACCAAGGAACGACCGACCAGTTCGCGCTCATGCGCGTGTACCGCGCGCTCGGCCTCGACGTGCCCGTGCGCGGCGACCACGTGCCCGAGATGGAGGGCGACCGACGTCTGACCGAGGACTGCATCCCCGGCTACTTCACCCTCGGCCGCCTCTTCGCGAACGGCTACCTCAAGGCCCTCCTCGCCGGCACCGCAAATCCCTGAAAAGGAGAAACGCAGATGAAGAAGATACGTTGCATGGTGAGGCGGCAGTTTTGCCGTCTTGTTCTTCCGGTGTCCGTGATTGCGGCTGCCGTGGCGCAGGGCGTGACGGTGACGCCCAAGACGACGGACGAGGCGCTGATCAACCCCGGCATGGGGTTTATGTGCTACCACATGGCGGGGCGCATGTGGGCGTACGGGGCACCGATTCCGCCGGGCGACACGCTTGACTGGTTCCCCGGCACGTCAACCGTCTACTTCCGCTTCCTCTGGAGCGAGATCGAGCCGGAGGAGGGCCAGTTCCGTTGGGACATGATCGACCGCGTGGCGCAGAACTGGATCGCGAAGGGGAAGAAGATCGCCTTCCGCGTGATCTGCTGCAACCATACGGCCAACGCCTGTCCCGACTACGTGCGCGCCGCCGGCGCGAAGGGCATCTGGTTCC
>JAFUDL010000400.1 GCA_017459225.1 Kiritimatiellia bacterium | reverse complement strand
CGAACATCCACGAGGCGAACGCGTTCATGGGACCCGACTGGACCGACGCCGCCCGCGCCGAGTACGGCCGTTTCCTGTGTGGGCGTACCGTGCCGCCCCCCGTCAATTCAATGAGAGGTCTTGAAGGAAGGTCCATTGCAGTGAAGAGGATAATTGCGGCAATCGTTGCCGGAATCGCACTGGCGACGGATGTGTATGTGTGCGCAGGCGCGGAGGTTCAGCATGCCGGCGGGGCAAGACCCGTCGGCATGGAACAACGTTTCTATCATTGTTCCGACGGTTTCGTAGACCAGATATGCGAAGCGGCGGAGGCCATCGGCGAAGCTTCACGCGATTTCCATGCTTGCTTCAAAGCCGTCTTGGGTCTTTTCGACGTCGAATGGCCAGATGGTTCGTTATCCGTGAATGTCAAGGCGCTAGGCAGCGTTCGCGTTCTCAACACGCCGCAGAACCACGCGAAGATCGAAGCTGCGCTCAACGTGCTGGACACGAAAACGTACATGGTTGAACTGGACTGCCGTTTCGTGGAAGCTGGGCGTGAAGCACTGGCCGCAGCGGGCTACTTCGCCACGAACCGCATCGACGGCGCGACGTTGCTTTCCAACCTGATGGCGCGCAAAGACGTGAAGGTGCTCGCCTCACCGCGCATGATCGGACGCAATGGAGACGAGATAATTTCAAAGCACGTGAAAAGGATTCGGTATCCGCAGGACTATGCCGTGGTTATTGACGCAGGAGCGTCGAACGCAGTCCGGAGGACGAGCGCAGTGGCGGTGGAACCCCAGAACTTTGAGGAGTGGGAAGTCGGCGTGACAGTCGTGGCGACGCCTACAATACTCAAAGACGGCAATGTGAGCGTCCATCTCGAGGCAAAGCTCGTCGACGAACCGGAATGGAAGGACTTTGGCGTCAAGGCCGCATGGGAAGGAGCCGCAAGCTACGACCTCGTAATGGAACAGCCGATGTTCCCGGAGCGGTTGTCGTTGGATGCGAAGTTGTCCTTGAATCTAGGGGAAACCGTCGTTGTCGGTGGAGTCACGGACTCGCGGGAAAAGAACGAAGGACGGTTCGTGTTCCTTTTCGTGACTGCGCGCGTGACGAATGGCGAAGGCACGGACATGACGCCGAAGACGAGACAATGGCGTTCATGCGCGAAGGATGGCATGGAGGTGCGTGCGTATGATCTCGTTATTTTCTCAGGATGTTTATTGGGTGCCGACGAACATGCCAAACAGAAGACGCCGGAGGAGATTGTCAAAGATGCCGCAAAGCGAACTAGAGAGTGGAAGGAGTTCTGGACACATGTGATCGGAGTTGAATGGCCGTCTGGATCAGACATTCGCTACATGGGTTCCTTTGGTCGGCTTTTGGTGAAGACCACGCCTTTGAATTTTGACAAATTGGAAGAAGGTATAAAAAAGTTTATGGTGACAACCAACTCGTCGAGATGGATTTTCGCATATTGGAGGCAGGGCGCGAAGCGCTTGATGCGACGGGCTATTTCGCCACGAACCGCGTCGACGGCGCGACGTTGCTTTCCCGCCTGATGGCGCGCGACGACGTGAAACTGCTGGAAGCCCCGCGCGTGGCAGTAACCGATAACAGTGAAGCTACGATGAAGGGCTTGATGCTCTACAGATATCCGCAGGATTTCAACGTGATGATCGGCACGGGCGCCGAGCCCCAGAACTTTGAAGAACAAGAGGTTGGCACCATTATTTCGGTAACGCCTGGGTGGCGTTCGGAAGACCTTCTCGACCTCTCCATTTGGGTGAAGTTGTACGGTAAGCCCGAGTGGAAAAACTATGGTGCAGATGCCAAATGGAAAAAGGCGAAGGCGTATGACCTGAAGATGGAACAGCCTTTTTTCCGCGAGCGCGTGGACATCAACAATCGCTTCATAGTCAAACCCGGCACTACGGTCCTGCTTGGCGGAGGGGCGGACGCGCCAGACGGCCGCGACAAGGCCGTGCTCGTGTTCATGACGCCGAGGTCGGCTGGCAAAGTACAGCCCTAGTTGGCGTGAATCTTGGAATGATCGCGTCAGCGCGAAGCGCGCGGCGGTCTGCGACGTTCCGCCCGACGCAAGCGCGGAGCTCATGGAGGCGCTGAAGGCCAACTGCGGCTTCCGGGACACCAAGGGCGCAACGCTCTCGGTGGACCCGGAGACCAAGCGCTTCGAGCTTTCGCAGTACGCAGCTCTTGAAGACCTCGACCCGGACCGGCTCGTGGCGATGGTGGAGGATTTCGCCACCACGCTTACGACAGTGCGGGGAAAGCTAAACGGCATCTCGCTTGGCTGCCCGAGCGAGATGGCCACGAAGTTCGCGCTCAGCGGCATCCCGTGGAGCGAATACTCGCAGGCGACGTGGGACATGCGCCGGATGCTCGGCGACCTCGGGCACGACGTGGAGTCGAGCGTGTTCACGATCTGCGACTTCAACCACAGGGGCAGGGAGATCAACCTGAAGGGACTTCTGCGCATCAATTGGAACAAGGAGGTCATTGCCGTCAAGCGCGCGTACTATGCCGTGCAAAACGTAGTCAGTATCTTTGACGACACATTGGAGCGCGTGAAGGATTCCCGGTTCGGCACGCGGGATACGACACTCTCCACATCCTTGTGCGTGGTGCAAGAATGTGCTATACTATGAATCATCTGATTGAAACAAGTGAATCACACGGAGGAAACATGACAACAGTCACGATACATGCCGAGGACGCTTTCGCGACGGCGCTTCGAGCGTATGCAGACCGTCTCGGCAAGAGCGTCAATCAGGCCGTGAAGGATTTGCTTTCGCCTGTTCTCGGCTTGCATAGGGATAATGCATCTGAGCGTGTGAACCAGTGGAAAGCGGTTTACGGCTGTATTCCAAAGAAGGAAGCCGATTTCGTTCGTAAGGCCATTGCCGCGCAACACGTCATCGACGAGGAGATGTGGAAATGAAATGCCCGCTGCTGCTGGATGCGAATGCGATGATTTCCCTCTTCGAGGGATCCGACCCAGAACTGGAGCGCGCGCTTTGCAGTGCAGAGGAGTTGGTTGTGCCCGTGGTCGCGTATGCAGAGGTTGTGGCAGGGACGGAAATGGACACCAAACGTGCCAAAATGACGAGGGAAGCGCTCTTGATGCTCCTGGCGACGCCCAACACGCGGTTGTTGCCTGTGTCCGAGGCGACCGTTAGACATTACTCCAAGACATTCAACCAGTTGAGGAAGAATGGAACGCCCATTCCAACGAATGACATCTGGATTGCAGCAGCCACGTTGGAAGTAGGTGGCGTCCTATTTACCCACGACCGGCATTTCCTCAATATTCCGATGTTCGACACTATAGGGTTGGAAGACGCCTCATCGTATTCTAGTTAGAACAGATAAAATGAGCGGGCGAGTTCGCCCGCGCGATGAAGCATTTTTTTTCTAGTAGTTCTGGTTGTTTCCGCTCTCGAAACGCCTGGTCTTTTCGTTCTCCAAGGGAGCGGCGTGGCCGCCTCGGCCTTGCAAGGGCGATGGCGCCCTTGTCACATCCCCGAATTGGGAATTGTGGCAGGACGGGAGAAAATGATATAATTTCTCGCGAAGTCTGAGAAGACAGGACGAACGAAAAGAGACAGAATTATGAGAAAGCAAATCGTACTGCTGGCTGCCGCCCGTGCCTGGAAGCCGGACGACGAAATCGACGTTGGCGAGAAATGGACGTTCCGCATGGAAACGCTTCCAGATGATCCGTCACATGCGGCGCTCTTCTACGGTCCCTGGCTTCTCGGCGGTTGCCTTGGCACGGAGGGAATGAGAAGGGACGCGACTCGCTCGCTCAACTACTATGAACATGACTACACGGTGCCGGAACACCTGAGGGACATCTCGCTTGGCGATCTTGCGAAGGTAGTCCCGATCAAGGAAGACTTCGACAAGCGGGAATACGCCACGGAAAGGAAATTGGCGTATCTGCATGCGCCTGTCGTGTTCCAGAACGAGAACGGCGTTGTTTTAAAACCCCTCGCGTGGATCAACGGCGAACGCTGGGTGGTGTATTGGAGAATCGGGCAGTAGGACGAGGAATGTTGAGTATGAGGGCGAAGGGAATGTCCATTTGCGGTAGAAAACTTTGCGGTGCGTTTCTGCTTGCCGGCATCGTCCTGTTCGCCCACGCCTCTCCGCCAGGTCGGCGGTTCGTGCATCCTGGCATCGCCGAGAGCGCGGAGGACAT
>JAFUDL010000399.1 GCA_017459225.1 Kiritimatiellia bacterium | reverse complement strand
GGCGGCCAGCTGCGCCAGCGGGCACTATGCCGTGCTGGCCAAGGCGTCCCTTGTACGGCGCGTTGCCGGGCTTCTGATAGACGCGCGGATCGTTGGAGCCGCCGTGTATCTCGGCGAAGACGAATTCAAGAGTGTCCTCGGGAGGCAGCGACCAGCTGGTGCAGAAGAGCCAGCGTTCCTCGTCCTTTTTCGCCTTGGCGGCCGCGTCGTCGGATGCCGCGGCACCGGAGGAGGACGATGCTCCGATCTGGGCCTCGCGTCCCGCAAGATCGTGGAAAATCGCGTGCCCGAACTGCGGCGCGCCAACCACGAGCGCCACCGCCGCGCAGAGCGCAGTTCCTCCAAGGCGCGCGCGCCAGCATCCTCCTTCACCGAAGAGAGCGCGCCTCTCGCGCACCAGGCACCACACTCCGTACGCGAACGTGAGCAATGTGAAGAGCAGCCACAAATCGGGCTGACGCGCGCCGCCCCATGCCAGCACCGCGCCAAGAAGAGCCCATCTGGTCCAGCCGCCTTTGCGCACGCAGCGGTCAGCAAGGCCGAACGCGAACGGACCGTACATGAGCCAGATGAACCATCCGAGATGCCCCGCGGAAAACAGCGTGAAGCTGTACCCCATCAGTCCAAACGCGCCACCCCCGCCATACGCCGCAAAAGGCGAAAGACCGCGTCCGCGCAGATAGTACGCAACTCCCAGCGCGGCCAGCCACGCCGCAAGCGCAAACTGCAGCTCCTGCCAGAAGTACATCCCTCCGATGACGTGCATGAGGTCGGACGGCACGAAATCGCATCCCGCCCACACGCGCGCAAGCCACGCGGATGCGTCGTTCACGGGATGCACGGTCGCGCAGTCCGGCGCCACGGGCGCCGCGTTCATCGACCACGCCCCCCAGAAAATGAAGGCAAGCGCGAGCGCATACACGCCGGTGAACACCAGAAACGCGGCCACGCCCGGCCGCCTCACGAATTCCACAAAGCGCTTCATCATCTTCTCCAGGTCGTCTTGTACTTGGGCTTGGACGGTCTTCCGCCGTAGCCTCCACCGCGCGAACCGCCCCATCCGCCGCGCGATCCTCTTCCCCAGCCGCCATATCCCGAGTCGTCGTCATCGTCGTCGCCATAGCCGGAATCGCCGCCCCAGCCGTGGTCGGAGGAGTACAGAGTCTGCTCCTCCAGAAGTGACTTCGGAATCTCGCGCACGAAGACGGACAAATCAACGGGGTACAGTCCGCCGTCCGAAGTCTTCTTCGACTTCGGCGCGCACATGTACAGACAGTCCTTCGCGCGCGTGACGGCCACGTAGAAGAGACGCCGCTCTTCGTCAAGATTGCCTTCCTCAATCGCGCGCGCGCTCGGAAAAATGGTGTCGGAAAGCCATGGCAGAATCACAACCGGCCATTCCATTCCCTTTGCCTGATGCACCGTGGTGAGCGTGAGATGGTCGGCGGGAAGACTGTCCTTCGCTCTTGCGTCAAGGTTCGTCATCAGCGCCACCTCGTCGAGGAACTGGCGCACGCCGCCCTGAAGCGTGGCGATCTGCGCTGTGATTTCGCCGATGTCGTCGAGTCGTGAGTCGGCCTCCTCTCCGTCGAACGCGAGGTGGAGGTGTTCGGCGTAGAAGAGCCTGCAGAAGTCTTCGACGATAAGACGGTCCTCGTGGGCCTTGAGGTGTCCCGTCGCTAGCGAGAACGCCTCTGCGATCTTCTCCCATCCTGGCTTACCCTTTGCGCACATCATGGACGTGAGGTTCACGCGGTCCATGGCGTTCGTGCCGTCGAACGAGCCGCCGAGGGCCTTCCAGTACTTGCGCGCCGAACCTTCGCCGACGCCTGGAAGAAGCGTTATGAGGCGCATGAAGCTGAGTTCGCTCGCGGGATCCACGCACAGCCGCACGAACGCCAAGACGTCCTTCACGTGCAGCTGCTCGAACACTCCCACTCCGCTCGTGATGCGGAACGGAACGCGAGCGCGGGTGAGGGCGAGCTGGATGTCGATCGAAGTGTAGTGCGAGCGGTAGAGAACGGCGATGCTGCGGTAGGGGATGCCGCGCTGGTCGTGGAGCGCGGTCACGAGGCGCAGCACCACCTCGGCCTGGGCACGCCCGTCGAAGACGTGGTAGAGACGCGGCTTGGGGGCTTCGCCTGTGCGGAAGGGACGCAGCGTCTTCTCGAACTGGTGCGGAACGTCCTTCATCACGCAGTTCGCGACGTCTAGTATCGGCGCCATGGAGCGGTAGTTGCGCTCGAGTTTGACGATGCGGCAGCCCTCCCAGCGGGATGGGAAGTTCATGATGTTCTCGAACTTGGCGCCGCGCCATGTGTAGATGCACTGGAAGTCGTCGCCAACGACCATGATGTTGCGATGGCGGGCGGCAAGGAGGTCGGTGAACTCGGCCTGGAGCGTGTTTGTGTCCTGGTACTCGTCCACCAGAACGTGCAGGAAACGCTCCTGCAGGAACGTGCGTACGCGCTCGCTCTCGCGCAGAAGCCTGAGCCCGTTGACAAGCAGATTGTCGAAGTCCATCGCGCCAAGCTCCAGCTTCTTCGCGGCGTAGGCACGGCACACCTTCATCACCTCTTC
>JAFUDL010000398.1 GCA_017459225.1 Kiritimatiellia bacterium | reverse complement strand
GCCGGGATGGGCGGCGACGCGGAGAAGGCCCTTGCTTACATCAGGAACAGGCTGCAGTACATGGAATACGGCGCGTACAGGGCGGACGGCTACTACATCGGGTCGGGCACCGTGGAGTCGGCGTGCAAGTCCGTCGTCGCGGCGCGCTGCAAGCTCGCAGGCATGCACTGGCGCCTGGCCACGGTCGATGCAATCACGCTCCTAAGGGCAACATTGCGCTCGCGGCTTGCGATTGCGGCATGAGCGCGGGACAAAAATTGTTCGCACCCGTTTCGAAGTTTTGAAAAATGGAAGGCTTGCGCGGGGCGTGAGGATTTGGCATAATAATCGCGTTGGACCTTTCATCTAGGCAGGGACGTTTCTGCGGGTTCCGTCAAGCCGTGTGGCTTGGCCCGCGAATGGCGAGGAAGATGGGTCTGCAATATACATTGAGTTATATGCACATCGGCAAAAGGCAATGTAGGTCGAGGCGTGGGTTTCTGCTCTGTGGCATGATGGCGGCATTCGCATGTGCACTATGCCTTTCGGCGCGCGCCGGCGAACGCGAGCGGCTGCTGGGTCCGTTCCGCGAGAAGCTGCACCGCGTGGTGTTCACCAAGCACTTCGACATGGGCGGCTCGCACTACGCCTACACCGACGCCGTGAGCGACGAGGACGTCCTCAACCCCGGCGGCGTGAAGAAGGAGTTCAACTTCAAGCCCGGCTCCAGCCTGTGCATGCTGTCGCTGGACGAAGGGCTGAACGTCTGGGAGACGACGCTGATCCACGACGACAACGGCGTGATACGCGACCCGGACGTTTCGTACGACGGCAAGCGCATCCTCTTCGCGTGGAAGAAGTCCGCCCACGACGACGACTACCATCTCTACGAAATGGACGTGGCGACACGCGCCGTGCGTCAGCTGACGTTCGGAAAGGGCGTGGCCGACTACGAGGGAATCTATCTTCCGGACGGCAACATCATGTTCAGCTCGACGCGCTGCTTCCAGAACGTGGACTGCTGGCACGTGAGCGCGTGCAACATGTTCCTGATGGACGGCGACGGCAAGTTCATGCGCCGTATCGGCTTCGACCAGGTGCACAGCAACTACCCGCAGGTGCATCCGGGCAGCGGCGCCGTCACGTACACGCGCTGGGAATACAACGACCGCGGCCAGATCTACCCGCAGCCGCTCTTCCAGATGCACCCGAACGGCGCCCACCAGCAGGAGTTCTACGGCAACACCTCGTATTTTCCCACGTCCATCCTCCACGCGCGCGGCATTCCCGGCACGCAGAAGGTGCTGGCCATCCTTTCGGGACACCACACGCCGCAGAAGGGCAAGCTCGCGATCATCGATCCCTCTCTCGGACGCGAGGAGACGGTAGGCGTGACGCTCGTGGCGCCGGAGGAGAAGCCGAAGGGGTCAATCCGCATCGACCAGTACGGGCAGAAGGGCGACCAGTGGCAGTATCCGTATCCGCTGGACGAGAACAACTACATCGTCACGTTCCGTCCCAACGGCGCGAAACACTTCGGCATCTACTTCATGAACAGGAAGGGCGAGCGCGTGCTGCTGGCGCAGGATCCCACGGTGTCATGCAACCAGCCGGTTCCGCTTGTGCCGCGTCCAAAGCCGCCGCAGGTGGGCTATCCGATCGACTGGAGCAAGACGAACGGGACGTTCACGGTGAAGGACATCTACTCCGGGCCGGGGCTGAAGGGCGTTGCGCGCGGCACGGTGAAGAAGCTGCGCGTGGTGGCGCTTGACTTCATGGCCACGGACATCGGGCGCAAGCACGGCCCGTCGGCGATCAGCGATCTCGCGGCGTGGGACGTGAAGGTGGTGCTGGGCGAGACGCCTGTCCACGAGGACGGTTCGGCGGCGTTCGAGGTGCCGGCGCGCACGCCGGTCTACTTCCAGGCCATCGACGGGAACGGACACGTGGTGCAGACGATGCGGTCGTGGTCCACGCTCATGCCGGGCGAGACGTTCAGCTGCGTCGGCTGCCATGCGTACGACAGCTCCGCCGCGTCCGCAAAGGCGAACACCCTTGCCCTGCAGAAGGGCGTGGCGAAGCTGCAGCCGTTCTACGACGTCTCGGGACGCGGCTTCAGCTTCCCGAAGACGATCCAGCCGATCCTGGACGCCAAGTGCGTGAAGTGCCACAGCGGCGTCGACGCGCCCGCGCCCGACCTGCGCGCCACGCCGGTCTGGGACGAGAAGGCGCGGAAACTCTGGAACAAGTCGTACAACTCGCTCGTCTCCACGGGCCGCGCGGCGCGTCCGGCAAACGACACGAGCCAGGTGACCGGCACCATCGACGAGCATTCCCGCTACGTGAACTGGATCGGGCGGTGGTCCGTGCCCACGCCGATCCCGCCGTATTCACATGGCTCGTCGCGCAGTCCGCTCGTCAAGATGCTCGCGAAGGGACATCACGGCGTGAAGATGACGCAGGAGGAGATGGACAAGATTGCCTGTTGGATCGACCTTGCCGTGCCGCATTCCGGCACATGGACCGAGGGCATGATGGCCGACGACGAGGCTGTGTATCTGCGCGTGCGGAAACTGCGCGACGTATGGCGGCGCGAGGAGAGCGCGAACATTGCGGCTTACATCGAACATCAGAAAGCCGCTTCCAAAGGAGTTCAAAAATGAAGAAGCTGCTGGCAGGCGCCGCGTGCGCGCTCGTGATGGGCGCGATGGCCGCGTCCTCTGTGTCGCTCGACGGCGAATGGACGCTCGACTACTTCCCGCAGCCTGACGCAGGCGCGGTGCGCACGCTGCCTCTTGCGGTGCCGTTCAAGACCGTGAAGGCGACCGTGCCGGGCAACTGCGAGCTCGACCTCGTGAACGCGGGCATTCTTCCGCCGATGGAGATCGGCCTCAACGTGCTGAAGCTGCGTCCGTACGAATGCTTCCAGTGGCTCTACACGAAGAAGTTCGAAGCGCCGGCGGTGGACGTGGCAAGCGGCGCGCGCGCCGTGCTCGTCTTCGGCGGAATCGACACGCTGGCGGACATCTTCCTCAACGGCGAGAAGATCGGCGAATCGGCGAACATGCTGATCGAACGCCGCTTCGACGTGACGCACCGCCTGAAGAAGGGTGAGAACACCGTGCAGGTGCTGCTGCGCCCAGTGCTCCTTGACGCGCAGTTTGCGACCGTTGGCGAGATGGGCGGCGCGGGCGAACCTGGCGCGGACGGCGAACGCTACCGCAAGGCGGCGCACATGGGCGGATGGGACATCTTTCCGCGCGTCTTCGTGCAGGGCCTGTGGCGGAGCGTGTCGCTGGAAGTCGAGCCTCCCGTGCGTCTGCGCGAATGCGTGTGGATGATCAAAAACCTTGACGTGGCGAACCGCCGCGCCGACTTCAAGTTCCGCTCGCGCCTCGAGGCGCCGTTCTCGGTTCTCGACAATTCGCGCCTGCGCTGCACGCTCTCGCGCGGCGGCAAGGAGTGCGCGAAGGCGGAGATCCCCGTGGTCTCGTACCATCCGATCGTCGACTTCACGCTCTTCAACGCCGATCTCTGGTGGCCGCGCGGTAGCGGCGAGGCGGCGCTCTACGACGCGGTTGCCGAGATCGTAGGTCCGGACGGCGCGGTGCTTGCGCGCGACGCGCGGAAGATAGGCGTGCGCACGATAGAGCTCGTGCGCGACGACGTGTACGGACCTGACCGCCCCGGACAGTTCCTCTTCAAGGTCAACGGCGAGCCCATCTACATTCGCGGCTCCAACTGGGTGCCGCTCGACAGCTTCCACGGACGCGACATGCGTCACCTCATCCCCACGCTCGAGATGTGGGCCGACCTCAACTGCAACATGGTGCGCGTGTGGGGAGGGGGAGTGTACGAGCCGGATGAGTTCTTCGACTGGTGCGATGCGAACGGCGTGATGGTGTGGCAGGACTTCATGACCGGCTGCGGCGTGTTCCCGCAGGACGACGACTACGCCCGCGCGACGCGCGAAGAGGTGCTGTCGATCGTGATCCGTCACCGCAACCACCCGTCCATCGCGCTCTGGAGCGGCAACAACGAGAACGACGGCGCGTTCACCTGGTTCGTGGGCCACAAGCTCGCACGAGACCCGAACATGGACCGCAATTCGCGACGCACGATTCCAGACGTGCTATTCGAGCACGACCTCACGCGGCCCTACCTGCCGTCGTCGCCGTATTATTCGCCCGCCGTGGTGGCCGGCAGGGCGCGTCCGAGCGAGGACCCTCTCTGGGGCGCGCGCGCCTACTACCAGGAGCCGTACTACACGAACAGCCCCTGCTGGTTTGCGAGCGAGATGGGCTACCACGGCTGCCCGAACGTCGAGTCGCTGAAGAAGATGATGACGCCGGGATGCGTCTATCCGTGGAAGGAGATCACGGGCGAGGATCCGCACCGCGACTTCCACTGGAACGACGAGTGGCAGCTCAAGGCCGCCAACGCCTCGATCACGCCCGGCGCGATGCGCCATGCTACGCGCAACAACCTCATGACCAACCAGACGAAGATAATGTTCGGCAGCGTGGCGCGCGACCTCGAGACTTTCGTTGAGCAGTCGCAGACGGTGCAGGCCGAGGCGATGAAGACGTTCTGCGAGATGTTCCGCTCGCGCAAGTTCACGCGCTTCAACGGCCTCATCTGGTGGAACGTGCGCGACGGCTGGCCGCAGATATCCGATGCCGTCGTTGACTACTACGGCGGCAAGAAGCCGGCCTACTATGTGCTCAAGTCTGTGCAGCACGACCAGCTGGCGATGTTGGGCGACGACCATGTCGCATGGGCGGTGAACGACCGCCGCCACCCGGTGAAGGGACACGCCACGTACCGCGACAAGGCGTCCGGCAAAGTGCTGCTGGACCGCGACTATGAGGTGGCCGCCAACTCCAAGACGCAGCTTGGCACGATTCCGTTCTCCGGGCAGGGCCTGATCGAGATCGAGTATTCGGCGGACGGCGAGAAGCATCGCAACCACTTCCTCTACGGCCAGCCTCCGTTCAAGTGGGCCGAGGTGAAGGAGTGGATGAAGGACACAGTCCTCTGGCGCCACGAGTAGCAGCCCTCGCGCTGACAAAGCGGCAGAGACGTCGCTCTTCACACGTTGGGGCGATTGTGGTAAAATAGAGCGCATGAACTTCTTTGCACCATTGCCGCCCCGTCCCGTGACGCTCCCTCCCAGCGAGGTCGACCGCCGCTTCACCTTCATGCGCTACCGCCAGGTGGCCGTGATGCTCGTGGTGTACGCGCTCTTCTACGTGTGCCGCCTCGCGTTCTCGGCCACGAAGACGACGCTCATAGAGCAGAACATATACTCCGCCCAGGAGTTAGGGTACGTCGGCGCGGCGATGCTCTGGGCATACGCGATAGGTAAGGTGGTCAACGGTTTCCTCGCGGACCACGCCAACGTGAAGCGCTTTGTTGGATTCGGGCTTTTCATCACCGCATTCGCCAACATGCTGGTAGGCTTCCAGATGCCGGCGGTGGTGCTGATCGGGGTGTGGTTCGTGAACGGATTCGCGCAGGCAAGCGGCGCGCCGTGCTGCGTGGTGTCGCTGTCGCGCTGGTTTGCGAAGAAGGAGCGCGGCACGTTCTACGGAATCTGGAGCTGCTCCAACAATCTGGGCGAGGCGATAGCCTATGTGCTCACAAGCGTGGTGATGGTCAGCGTGGCCAAGACATGCGGCGTGGACTGGGGATGGCGCTCGGGTTTCTGGGGAGCGGCGTTCTGCGGCTTTGTTGGCATAGGCCTCATCGCGATGTTCTTCAAGGACTCTCCCGAGAGCGAGGGTCTTCCGTCCGTGGCCACATGGAAGAACGAGCCAGTGGACGCCAGCGAGAAGGCCGCAGCGGGCGACGTGAAGAAGGGCCAGCGCCTCGCCTTCACGAACTGGGCCGTGTGGATGATCGCCATCTCCGGCGGACTCTTCGCCGCAAGCCGCTACGCCATCATCGACTGGGGCATCTTCTTCCTCGAGGTGAAGAAGGGCTATCCCAACACGACGGCGGCGTCGATCATCACGCTCAACTCCATCGTGGGCGCTGTGTCGTCGTTCCTCTCCGGGATAATCTCCGACCGCTTCTTCAAGGGCAGCCGCAACGAGCTCGCCCTCATAGCAGGTCTCATGAACGTCACCGGCCTCTCGCTGATGATGCTCGTTCCTGGCCAGCACATGTGGGTGGACGTGACGGCGATGGTTCTCTTCGGCCTTGCCGTGGGCATACTTCTCACCTTCCTCGGCGGTCTGATGGCAGTTGATCTCGTGCCGCGAATCGCAGCTGGCGCGGCGCTCGGCATCGCGGGCCTCGGCAACTACATCGGCGCCGGCCTGCAGAGCATAGTCTCGGGCTACTTCGTGACAAAGGACGCCGTCACCGGAAAGCCCACGCTCATCTCGCACACTTTCGCGAACGGGTACACGCTCGACTACATAGCGATATTCTGGATAGGCATGGCGCTTCTCTCGATGCTGTGCGCTCTCTCCGTGTGGCGGAAGCGTCCGTAGCCGCGGGGATCGGAAGAATGTCGAAGATGCAATGCCTTGACGCATTCTCGGCGTCACGTGCGTTTAGGCGCGTGGCTGTTGTCAGCCTGATGGCGGGGGCTACGCTCTTCCCGTCAATTGAATCCGGCGCGTCGATCGCGAGGCTGAAGTTCGACCCTGCGGCCTTTGCGGAGGGAGTGTCGCTTGCGCTCGAGGGAATGCGCATCCAGAGCCGCGCGAAGGCGCGCGAGGCGCGCCACAGGGCGGCGCTCGCCGCGAAGGGCGTGGCCGAGGTGCCGATGTCGCGCGAGGCGCTGAAGTACTCGATCGACACGCACG
>JAFUDL010000397.1 GCA_017459225.1 Kiritimatiellia bacterium | reverse complement strand
GTTCGTGCCGTTCGGCGTGAAGACGAAGGCCGCATGCTTCCACACGCCTGCCGGCGCGGCAGCGGCTGTTGAACTGGCCCCAGGGATTCCGACGAAGGGACACGTTGCCGCCGATGCGACATTGTAGTACAAGGTAAAATCACTGGTGTTTTTCGTGGTGTATTCGCAGCGGTAGTCGAGTCCGCCCACGCGGAAGCCGAAGAAGTCGTGCCATGCGGTATGCGACCCCGACGTCTTGAGCCAGAAGGAGATTGTGAACCCCTGAGTCGTGCCGCAGCCAAGCGAGGCGGAACCGTCGCCGAGCCAGAGACCAGTACTGGCGGCGGATGTATAGTATGCATAGTCCGACCCCTGGGCACCCGTCGTGCGCGGCACAGACGAACCCTTGAGCGTGAAATTGGCCGGGAGCGTCCCCTTGTCCACGCCCGTGTACGCAAGGCCGTTTCCGCTCGGCGTGTCGAAGTCGAAGTAGTGTATGAGCGAGCGCCCATGCACCGACGAGACCGTCGCCACGCAGATTGCCGCAATCGCGGTGCGAATCATTTTAGCATCCATGTTTGCTCTCTTTCTTTAGTGAAAATTGGGTACGTGAAACTCTTGCTGCCGTGCGTCTGTCCAGATGATCTGCCTATTCAAGCGCAGGCGGAACGATCTTGCCGTCGCGCTGTGCCTCGGGATCGTGGTCGTGCGCGATGTACTGTCCGTTGGAGTCCATCCAGAGTATCAGCCGCTCCCGCTCCTCGGGCGTGAGCTTCACGCCGTGGTGGCCAGCGTCGAGCATCTTGCGGAGCGGGGCGTTCATCGCAAGATACCGGCCCGGCTCCGTATAGGCGGGCGTGAAGAACGCCCAATCCGTTCGCTTCCTCTCGACCATTTCCCAGGCAAAGTAGTTGGTGCGATGTACGAGATTGCTCCAGCTCGTCGAGAAGCCCCACTTGTCCTTGCGCCAATCGCCGGCGCGGAGGTCGGGCGCCTTCGGCTTGCGCTTCTCGCCGTGGCACGAGACGCACTTCGCGTCGAGGACGGGCTGCACTAGTCGCGCGTAGTTGAACGGCGCGGAGCCGTCGGGACCCGGCTTGATCGCGCTGGGCGCACGACGCATCGCTAGGGGAAGGTTCGCCCGCGCCGTACGGCGCACATTCTCCTTCGGTTCGTGGCAGCCGCTGCACAAAAGCCGTTCGCCGGGATGCAGGTAAGTATCGCTGCGCATGCTCTGCACGGCGCAACCATCGGCGCGGAGCGCCTGGAAGAAAATGGGCACGCCCACCGGCGCGGTGAAGTACGCGCTGCCGTCCGCCTCCACCGGCACCGTGCCGAGGCACTGGCGTCCCGTCTGGTGTATCTCCGCGCCGAGCCAGGGTTTCTGCTGCAGCGGTCTCACTTTCGGGAAGAGCTGCCACACGCGCAGGGCGGTGATCGTCTCGTTCGTCGGGAACGGGATGCGCGTGTCGTACACGTTGATGAGGCCGACCTCGCCGGTCTTCGGCATCTCGGCGGCGGGAATCGGCGCGGGACGCCTCCCGTCTGCGTCGACAGGACGCCCCTCGAGCGTCTTGTGGGGAATCACCGGCGGCCTTTTCCGCGCGCCAATCGGCATCGGGTCGAGACACGAAATCGTGGGATGCGAATAGATGCGCGTCTTGTTGCCGAACACATCTACGAGCGTGATCGCATAGCGACGTCCGCGCATCGGCACGTTGTACATTCCGTTGGCGTTGCCGTCGTAGGCGCAGAGGTAGTACTTCTCGCTGAGCGGCCACACCGTCGCATACGCGCCGCTGTTGCGGTTGCGGAAAGTGTTCTGTTCAGCCTCGGGAAACGGCTGTTCCGGCGTGATGCGGCGGATGGCGCTCATTTCGCCGTCGTCCGGCACCGAGGGATCGATCACGATCAGCGAACCCGCCGCCCAGCCGTGGTGGGGAGTAGCGGTGGAAACATACTTGCGCGATCCCGGTATCTGGCGGATGTTCATCTCCATCCGAGGCGTGGTCTTCGCGTTGATGCGCGTGTTGCCGTTCAGCTCGCGCGGGTCGCGTCCGTCGGGGAAGCACGTCCAGGCGTGGTGCGCCTGGCCGGAACCGCGATCCACGTAGTCCCAGCGCGTATAGACGATCATGCCGTCGCTGTTCACGCTGGGGTGCCACTCGTTCGTCTCGTGGTGGGAGAGGCGGACGATGTCCGTGCCGTCGTCGAACATCGTATGGAGCGTGAAGGACGGCACGGGGCGGTTCCCCGAGCAGCGCACATAGCCGCCACGCCGTTCGGAGGTGAACGCGATCCGCCCGTTCGGCAGCCAGCATGGATCGAACTCGTTCCACGGTCCGCTGGTGAGCTGGCGCAAGTTCGAGCCGTCGAGATTGCACGTAAAGACGTGGTAGCACGTGCCGTCCTCCCACGTGTCGAGCTTGCTGTTGTTCTTCACGGCGGCGAACGCGATGCGCTTGCCGTCCCAGTCGATGTCCGGCGAGATGATCGCGCAGCCGTCGAGGGTCTGCCCCTTCCACGCGCCCGACTCGATCACCTTGCCCGCGAGGATGTTGCGCGCGACGGGCTTCTCGGAAAACGGGTTTTCAAGGATGTACAACCCGTCACCGCGCGAAATGCCGTTCTGCGTGCCGTGAAAGCCGTAGTACTGGTCGCACATGTGCGAACCGTCGCGCCACTCGTTGAAGCCGCACGGCTCGTGCGTGACGAAGAGCATGCGGTCGATCCCCTTCAGGAGCGGGTTCTTGAGCGAGATGCGCCGGTTGAGGTTCATCACCTGTGGGAAAAGCGCTACGCGTGACTCCTCGTCCTTCGCGGTGGACGCCTCAGCGGAAAGCTTGTCCAGCTCGGTACGCTCTGCGGCTAGATCGACCGCCGCGGAGAGATCGTCGAGCAGCGCGCGCGTGCGGCGCAACACCACCACGAGCGGGTTCGCGTCGCCGGGGAGAATGCAGGCGGCGGCATTGACCGACGTATCCAGCACGTTCGTGGGCATGCGGTGCCAGTTGTCGATGTCACGCTGGATGAACTTCCAGTCGGTAGGCACGGCACGCGGCGATGGGACCGTCTTCACGTTCCATTTCTTGATCAGGTGGCGCGTGACGGCAAGGCGGTCCTCATCGGAAAGAACGCGTGCGAACAGGATCACCTCGCGTAGTTCGCGTCCTCCGTTCCGCTCGCGGCTCTGCCTGTCCATCGTGAGGCTGTTGCAGGCGCACGGCGCGGAAGTCTCCACGCAGAACACCTGCGTCACGCCGGTGGGCGGAAACTCGCCGTAAATATCAGCCACCTCGTTCGTGCCGTTCCAGACGCGGGCGATATTCGGGGACCATTCGCGCGAGGCGTACTCGCCGTTCGGTCCGCGGTGGAAGTCGTAGCCCTTGCTGTCGCAGAGGAAGTGGCAGTGGCGGTCCGCATCGAGCTTCACCACGACAAACGCCGTGCGGACGTCAGTCCGGCGGGGATCAATCGAAAGGTCGCGTCCGCTGGAATACTTCCCGAAATCGACGTACGGCAGCCCGCTCTTGTCCTTGCGCAGAATCGGCGGACGCGCCTTCTTGCCCACGGAGTTGCCAATCATGCATCCACCACGAGACTGCCATCCTTGATACATCTCCCAACCGGGGGAGGCGTTCTTGTACACGTCAGCGTCCAGCCACAGCACAGCACCCTGCAGCACATCCGGCTCGCCGTCCTTGAGCGCCGGCGGCACGCCGGAAAACGCTGCGGACGCAAGAGATGCGGCCAAAAGCAAAAGTACAATCTTTTTCATGGAAAACATTTTACCATGAAACAACCCCGGGAATCAAGCCCAAGGCATCCGCGATGAGAAACACTTCTGTATATGCGCAGCAAAGAGATTTTGGTATAATTGGCGACATGAAAACAACAGTAATATCGGTTCTTGGAACGCAGAAGGACGCACATGGCGGTACCGGACCTGCGCGTTGGGACACCTGGCGCCCCACCATCGGGCTCGTGCAGCAGGAAGACCTCCCCATTGACGAGCTGCATCTGATATTCAACAAGGAGCATACCGACCTCGCCAAGCGCATCAAGGCCGACATCAAAAGCGTATCGCCAGAAACAAAAGTCGTGTTCGACATCATTCAGCTCGCCGACCCATGGGACTTCGAGGAGGTGTACGAGAAGTTCTACGACTACTCCAAGCGCTCTTGCTTCCACGACGAGAAGAGGAAATACTTCATCCACATGTCGACAGGATCGCATGTCGAGCAGATATGCCTCTTCCTTCTCGCCGAATCGCGTCACCTTCCGGCGAAGCTCATCCAGACCACTCCCAAGGAAGGACATGTCCGCCACTCGAAGGACCCCAAGGGCACGCACAACATCATCGACCTCGACCTCTCCCGCTACGACAAGCTCGCCAAGCGCTTCGAGACCGAGCGCCAAGACGACCTTTCCTTCCTCAAGCAGGGCATCGACACGAAGAACAAGAACTTCAACAAGCTAATCGAGACGATAGAGCGCGTGGCAGTGCGTTCGTCCGATCCCATTCTTCTCACCGGTCCAACCGGCGCAGGGAAAAGCCAGCTCGCAAAGCAGATATACCTTCTCAAAAAGCAGTCGAACAAGATCAAGGGCAAATTCGTTGCGGTGAACTGCGCAACTCTCGGCGGAGACCTCGCCAAGTCAGCGCTCTTCGGGCACCGCAAGGGATCGTTCTCCGGAGCTGGAGCTGACCATGACGGTTTCCTGAAGGAGGCCGACGGTGGCATTGTGTTCCTCGACGAGATCGGCGAACTTCCGCTTGAGGCCCAGGCAATGCTGCTCAAGGCAATTGAGGAGAAGACCTTCCGTCCGCTTGGAGCATCGGCCGACGTGCACAGCGACTTCCAGCTGATCTGCGGCACGAACCGCGACCTCTGCGACGCCTCGAAGTTCCGTCCAGACCTTCTTTCCCGCATCAACCTCTGGAGCTTCCGCCTGCCCGGACTCGCCGACAGGCGCGAGGACATCGAACCTAACCTAGAATACGAACTCTCCCGCTTCAGTGAAAAGACCGGCAAGCACTTCTCCTTCAACAAGGAGGCGCGCGACCGCTTCCTCGCCTTCGCCCTCTCCCCCTCGAACAGCTGGGCCGGCAACTTCCGCGATCTCAACGCGATGGTGGTGAGGATGTGCACGCTTTCCGATGGCGGACGCATCACCGAAGATTGTGTCGAGGAGGAGATCGCGCGCAGCAATGACGGCTGCGTGCCCGATGCGTCAACGCACAAATCAGCCACCGTCGATCTTGCCGCGCTTCTTGGAGACGACTACGCCGAACGCTTCGACGACTTCGACCTTGTGCAGCTCGCGCATGTGGTGGATGTATGCCGCAGCGCCGAGTCAATGGCCGACGCCGCGCGAAAGCTCTTCTCGGTGTCAATCAAGGCAAAGGCCTCTTCCAACAACTCCGACCGCCTATCGAAGTACCTCTCCAAGTTCGGCCTTAAATTCAAGGGCTTGTGAGTTTGGAGATGAAAAAAGACCCCGGCTTGCCGTAGTACAGAATCCCTGGAACCTCATGTCCCAAGTGGGCACCCCCACCTGCGGCGCACACGCCGCAGGCTTTAGGCTCCCATAATAAAACGAAGGTCAGAGAAATATACTGCCGTGTCCGCGTGCAAGCCAGAGCCCACGATGAGAAATGGTTTAGTTGTTTCTAGTTTCTAGTTCCTGGTTTCGAGTTGCTGTTGGAAATCAGTTGTCGCGGACTTCGACTTTGAGATTGCTCTTCAGGGAGTCCACGATGCGGGAGAACGCCTTGTTCACCTCGTCGTCCGTGAGCGTGCGGTCTGCCGCGCGGAACGCGAGCGAGTAGGCGAACGAGCGGCGTCCCTTGCCGATCTCCTTCGAAGTGAAAATATCGAAGAGCGCCACGCCCACCAGCTCCGCCGGCGCGGCCTTGCGTATGCACTTCTCCACCGCCTCGTGCGTAACGCCCTCGCCGGCCACGAACGCGATGTCGCGCTTCACCATCGGGAACGCCGGCACTGGCGACACCTTGCCCACAGCGTCGAAGCGCCTGGTGAGCGGCTCGAGGTCGAGTTCCGCAAGCGCCATCTGCGTGGTGAGGCGGAACGGATGGCGCAGCTTCGCCGAGAGAACTCCGCACACGCCCGCCGGGCGGCCGTATGCGCGGATCTCAAGCGCCGCCGCGAACGCGGGATGCTCGGCCGGACGGAACTCAAGGCGCGCCACGTGCATGGCGGCGGCGAGCCGTTCAACGGCGCCCTTTATCCAGAGAAGAGCCTCTTCGGCCGTGACGGCCCTGCGGCAGTCGAGCGCACCGCGGCCAACTGGCCCCGTGAAGCCGAGCGCAAGACGGTCTGTCTCGAACGGCTTGCCGTCCTTGGCCTTTCCGAACACGCGCCCGAGCTCGAAGAGCTTCGCCGTCTCGAGCTGATGCGTTGCGTTGCGCCCAAGAGAGCCCATCAGCTGCGGCAGCAGAGAGTCGCGCAGCACGCCATACTCGGCGCTCACCGGATCGGGCAGCGCAAGGCGCGCCGCCTTCACATCTTCGCGCGGATCGAACGCATCCAGCTCGCCAGCGGAGAGGAACGAATAGTGCATGCCCTCCGTGAAGCCGAGCGCAAGGCACGTAGCGCGCACCTTCTCCTTGGCGCGGAAAGGCGCGTCGGAGAGAGGCGAGACGCTAGGCGCGCTCGGCATTGCGTCCGGAATGTTGTCGAGCCCGTAGATGCGGGCGACCTCCTCCACGAGGTCAGCCTCAAGCGTGAGATCCCAACGCCAGCTGGGGATGCCGAACGCAAGAGTTGGCTTGGCGGCGTACGGACCCTTCTCGCGCGGCTCCAGACCGAGGCGGTTCAGGATGTACACCATCGCGTCGTTGCCAACGGGAATGCCGATTAGGCGGCGGGCGCGCTCGAAGTCGAGGGTGACATCCGCATTCAGCGGCTGCACGCGGTTGTCCACGTCCACCACGCCCTTCGCGATCACGGCCTTGCCATACTTCTGCAGCAGATGGCACGCACGGCGGCTTGCCCAGTCTGCGAGATCCTTGTCCACTCCGCGGATGTAGCGGTACGACGACTCCGTCGCGAGGCCGAGCTTCGTGGCCGTGTACTTCGTGGAGGCGGGTTCGAAGAGCGCGCTTTCGATCAGCACGCGGTTCGTGCCAGGCGCGATCTCGCTGCCTTCGCCGCCCATCACGCCCGCAACGGCCGAGGGCTTCTCCGCGTCGGCGATCACTAGCATCGTCTCGTCGAGTTTGCGCTCCACGCCGTCGAGCGTCTTGATGGTCTCGCCGGGCGCCGCGTCGCGCACGACGATCTTGCCGCCCGCAAGAGTCTTGTAGTCGAAGGCGTGCATCGGCTGGCCGCATTCAAGCATAACGTAGTTGGTGACGTCAACGAGAAGTCCAAGCGAACGAACGCCGCACGCCTCGAGACGGCGAGCCATGAAGTCGGGAGAGGGACCGTCCTCAACGCTCGTCACCACGCGTGCGGTGTAGCGCGGGCAGCGTACGGCGTCCAGCACCTCCACCTTCACCTCGCCGTTCACATCTACATCGCTCTCGTCAAAGTCAATGGAGGGCATCTTCACTGGGCGGTCGAGAACCGCGCCGAACTCGCGCGCGAGGCCAACGACGCTCAGGGCATCAGGACGGTTCCACGTCACTTCGATGTCGAACACCGTCTCGGGCTTCTCGCCGCCCACCACGTCGCGCGCGAACGCGCCCGTGGGCGCATCTGCGGGCAGCTCCATGATGCCGTCGTGGTTGCCGCCGGGAAGAGCCAGCTCCTTCGAGCTGCAAAGCATTCCGAACGACTCCACTCCGCGCAGCTTCCCCTTCTTGATCTTGAAGCCGCCGTCAGGCACCACCGCGCCGATCTTGGCGAGCACGCTCTTCATGCCGGCACGGCAGTTGGGCGCGCCGCACACCACCTGCACGGTCTCCTTGCCGTCCGTGACGGTGGTCTTGTGCAGATGCGTGCCTTCGATCACCTCGCATGTGAGCACCTCGCCCACAACGAAGAAATCTGAAAGCGGTTCGGGGCCCGACGTCTCTATTGCCTCGACCTGAAGTCCGCTGCGCGTAAGGCGCTCGGCAAGCTCGGGCACGGGGATGTCGGAAACATCAACAAATTCGTTCAACCAGCTGATTGGCAATCTCATGACAAGGGTTCCGAAGTTTCTGGTTTCGGAGTTTCGGGTTCAGTGGGGGCGGGTTCCGAAGTTTCTGGTTTCGGAGTCTCGGATTCAGTGGATGCGGGTTCCAAAGTCTCTGGTTTCGGAGTCTCGGGTTCAGTGGGTGCGGGTTCCGAAGTCTCTGGTTTCGGAGCTTCGGGAGTTGAAACCGCAGCGGCAGGCTTTGGCTGTTCCGGTCGGTTCTGTCTCGGACGCCAGTATGGATGCTCTGCCGGCGAAACGAGTCCACCGTTTGCGTAGCATACGAGGTGTCCCTTTTCAAGCAACCACATTATGTGCGCCTTCGCTACCTTGGCCTTCCCTGGATCACCGCCGGAGAGTGCTGCGGTCACCGCACCAGGAGAAACGTCAAGATGGTTTTCCACGTACTTCACAAGCTCAGCAAGTTCGGGAATTGCGTGCGCGGTATCAAGAGCAGAAGGCTTGACGGCGATCACGAACTCTGGTCCGCGCTGGTCGTTTGCGCGGAAGAACTGGAGCTTGCGGTGATGGAACGCGCCGCGCAGGGCGAAGAAGAGCGAGGACGGAAAACGCTTCTCCCTCTGGATCGCGTCGCGGCAAGCGAAGACGAGGCCTAGATTCGAAGACTTCAGCGCCTTGTCGGCCGTGATGTCGACGGTGCGCGGCGTTGTGAGAAGAGCAGGCGCGAAGAGACGGCGGAACTCAAGCTCGGCCATCTCGCGCTCGACGGCCGGCACTTCCGCCGGGGCCTCGCCTTCGGCAGCGGGTTCGGCGGCCTGTGGACCCTTGCGACGGTAGATGGTTTTCTTTGTGGCGGACTTCCTCCACTGCTCAACCACCTCGGGGTCGCGCACCATCTCGATGCGCGCGCGGTATGCGGACTCGTCCATGTCGGGATAGCGCGTGCGCAGCATCTCGCGCACCCTCGCATCGTAGCCATGGAGATTGGGCGGCCCCAGCAGCTCTCCGCTCAGCCCGCAGCGCGCCACGCAGCTGAACGTGCCCTTAGGCGGCTCGCACTCCACCTCCTCGCAATCGTAGTAGTCGCCAAGATGCGCGGCCACGACGTGCGCCATAAGCTCGTCCTCCGAGAACGCCACGAACCCGCACGCCTTGCACTGGTGGAACGAGATCGGCTCGGCGTCCTTCTTCGGCGAGACGCGCAGCACGCACGCCTCGGGATGGGCGAGGAAGAAATACGCTAGCTGCTTGAGCGGATACGCCATGTAGGGCGCGCTCTGGATCTTGCGGATGAAATCGCCGAGCTGGCGCTGCTCAGGAAGGATGCGCACGTCGACGTCGAGAGGCTTCACAAAGGGACGCTGAGGACGCTCCCCGCCACGCTGGAAGCGAGGGCGGTCATCACGGCGCGGCCTGTCTCCCCCACCGCGTTCGTCGCGGCGCTGGCCTCCCTGCGGGAAACGCCTCCCGCCACCATGGTCGTCACGGCGCTGGCCTCCCTGCGGGAAACGTGCGCGCTCGCCGCGATCGCCACGGTCGCCGCGGTCGCCACGTTCCTCGCGCGACTCGAACCGCGCGTACTTGGACGTGTCGTCAGGCCTGCCCTTTGCCCAGTCCGGTGTGAAGTCAAACGACCCGAGCGCGCTCAGATCAAGCGCGCTCTCGCCGTTCTTCTCTGTGTTCTCTTCAGCCATACTCTTCGCCTTCTCGGATTTCAAACTTGAAACGCTGATAATTATCCTCTATCCCCCCCGAAAAGTCAATGCCAAACGGCGAGAATCGCAAGATTTTACGCAATCAGCCCTGTCCGGAGAGCCGGCGCATCACAGCAAGCGCCTTCTCAAGGTTCGCGCGCAGATCCTCCTTCTTGCCCCAGCCGCACTCGCATGAGACGCCGCCTTCGTAGCCGATCTTCTTCAGCGCGGCAAAATACGGAGCGAACTGCGAGCCGTCGGACGACAGGCCAGGCGCGGTGCGAGGCCCCTTCTCGGCGATGTGGCAGTGGCGGAGCAGATCAGGCGTCGTCTGCTCGATCGACTGCGCGCCCTCGCCGCCCTGAAGCATGTGGAAGATGTCCGCCAACAGACGGATGCGCGGCGAGCCGATGCGCTCGCAGAGCTCGCGGCCTTCGCGCACGAAGTTGAGATAGTTCGCCTCCTTCGGCTGCAGCGGCTCGAGCACCACGCACACCTTGCAGTCGGCGATGCGACCGGCCAGGCGCTTGCAGAAGTCCACGAACTGCTCCACCGCCTTCTCCTTGGGGAATCCCTTGGGCGCGTTGCGTGCGCCGCCGGAACCGAACACTATCGTCTTCAGGCCCACCTCGTCCGCACGGCGGCATGCCTTCTCCGCATACTCCAGAGGCTTCTCGAAGCTGGCCTTCTCGCCGGTGAGGCGGAACTTTCCGGGCAGAAAGCCGTTGCAGCTGCGCAGCGGGATCGGCAGAGCGCGCACTTCGTCGCGCCGGCGCTTCCACTCTTCGTCGCTCTTGTCGGGCTGAAGCGCGTGCGCCACGCCGCCCTCGATGAAGTCATACCCAAGCTCCTTCATGAGCGGCGCGTCGCCGAATCCGCGGCATGCGCCGAAGAGGATGCGCCCCTTCTGCGCGCCAAGACCCGCGAACGCGGCACCTGCGGCGGCGAGACCGATGAATTCTCTGCGGTTCAACATGGCGGTAGTCTCCTTTCGGAAAAGCTTCGCAAGGTGATCAGCGGCACCAGGAGGGATTCATCCAATGGCCGGCGTTGCGGAAGAGCTGAATGGGACGCTCCTTCGCCTCGACCACCTCGGGATCGGTGTCCACGATGTAGATGGCGCCGTTGCTCTCGGCCACCACGTGACGGCCATCTGCCGCCCAGCTGGGATGCTCCCACGTGCCGCCGTTCGTCACGAGACGGGCGGAGCTTTCGCCCTTCGCGGGGTCCATCACCGCCACGTAGTTCTGCCCGCCGCGCATCGTGCAGCACGTGAGCATGCCGTCCGCGCCCCTGTCGGGATTCGTGTTCTCGCTGCCCATGTTCGTGATGCGACGCTACTTGCGCGTGTAGACGTCGACGAC
>JAFUDL010000396.1 GCA_017459225.1 Kiritimatiellia bacterium | reverse complement strand
GGCGTCGAGCTCGCGCGCCTTGGCAAGGCGGCGCAGCACCTGCTGCGTGTCGACCGGCGACTCGAGCAGATAGTCGTCGCACAGCATCAGCACGTACGGAGCAGCGATCGTCTCAAGCGCCGTCACAAGGCGCTGTGCCCAGTTCTTGCCGCCTCCGCATGCCACCACGCGGTTGAACGCAGGCGAAGGCGCGCTCGCCGTTTCGGTTACCAGCACCGTCTCGAACGGACAGTCAGGCCAGAACTTGAGCTTCAGCGCCGCGAAATGCCCCAGCACGTCGCCTTACGCATCGCAGGAGGCCACGATCAAAACGCAGTCGTCTCGCATCTCCGCCTCCCGCCTACACTCCGATCAGATAGCACACCACCGCTATCAGACCGTCAAACACCGCTATCGCGATTATGCCGCCCACTACGGCGTTCGTAGCCGCCACGCCAACGCCGTCCGCCGTGTTGCGCGTGCGCATTCCGCAGGCGCAGCCGATGAGCCCCACAAGGAAGCCGAACAGCACGGACTTCCCAAGCCCCAGCACGATTATGAAGAGCGTGGACGCTCTCACCACGTGCCCCCAGTACACGACCGCCGGCACGTTCATCAACTTCAGCACTATCACTCCGCCCACAAGACCCGCCAGCTCGGAGAGAATGGTGAGAACAGGCATCGCAAGCGCCGCCGCAATCACGCGCGGAAGCACGAGAAACCTCACTGGCGGCAGGCCGAACGTCGTGAGGGCGTCCAGCTCCTCGTCCACCTTCATCGTGCCTATCTCGGCAGCGAACGCGCTTCCCGAACGTCCCGCTAGGATTATCGCCGTCACAAGCGGACCCAGCTCGCGGAAGAGTCCGATGGCTATCAGATCCGCCACATACACCTCAACGCCGAAAGTCCGCAGCGAAGCCGCACTTTCAAATGCGAGGATCAGTCCCAGCAGAAAACCGATCAGAAGCGTGATCGGCATTCCGTCGAAGCCAGCCCGCTGGAACGCAAGCGCGCAGTCCCTGAAGCGAAACCTGCGCGGATGCACGATCATTCCAAGGGCATCCACAACGGTCTCGCCGAGAAACGCGCAGTTCGCATGCATTCCGCGAAAGAAGTCGCACGCGATGCGCCCGACCGTGGCGAAGATGCCCGACCGTCGTCTGCGGAGAGGAGGCGCTGCATCATAGGCGGAGAAGTCGAAACGCGCACGCACCGGCTCGAGCAGTCCTTTGGGATCAACGGCCTTGAGCGTGACGCCGCGCTTTGCGCAGCGCCGGTCAAGAGAAAGGAAGAACGCCTCAAAGGCGGCAGTGGAAACCTCTATCGCAGAAACGTCCAGCAGCACCTCGTCACCCTTGTTCAGGCGCCCCACGCGCCGCAGATCGCCCCAAGCGCGCGCTATTTCGTCCGCACTGGCGCCTCTGAGAACAATCGGCTTCACTTAGTGTTCTTATTAGCCGCAGCGGGTGCGGGACTCACAGGAGCCGGAGCTGTCGAAGGTTTCGCTGGTGCAGGCGCAGGCGCGGGTTTCGCAGGCGCAGGCGCTACCACAGGCTTTGCTGGCACCGGGGCAGGTTTTGCAGGCGCAGGCGCTACCACAGGCTTTGCAGACGCCGCGGCAGGTTTCGCAGGCGCGGGCGCGGGTTTCGCAGGCGCAGGAGCCGCTGGAGGCTTTGCAGGCGCAGCGGCAGGTTTCGCAGGCGCGGGAGCTGCCGCAGGTTTTGCAGGTGCGGGCGCTGGTTTTGCAGGCGCAGGAACTTCTGCTGACTTTGCAGCCTTTGCGGCTTCAACGTCTTTCTTCAGCGTCTCGCCGGCTGGAAGAGGCGTACCGTCCTTGGCCTTCTCCTCGACCATCTTGCGGTACTCGTTCTTCTCCACTTCCTTTGACTCTTCGATGGCCTTCTCGGCCTCTTTCAGCTTCTGGTCCTTGTATTCCTCAGGAGTCTTCTTCTTGAGGTCCTCGACGAATGCCCGCAGCTTGGCCTGGTCCTTTTCCGTCTTCTCGGAATCCTCCTCGATCTCCTTGACCTCATCCTCGTGAAGCTTGATCCAGCGCTCACGCTCGTCTTTGGACATCTCCTTAAGCTTCTTCACGCGGTCGACCTTTGCCTTCTCGATGGCGTACTTAGTCTTGCGCTCCTCGTCCTGGCGTTCCCACTCGTCGGCGATGCGGCGCAGCTGCTCCTTCTTCGACACAGGATCTGCGAGAGGGCTGAGCGACCAGCCGTTGTCCTCCCATGGCCTCGGATGGCTGAGCGCCTTCTTGCGGCGCAGGGCCTCGGCCTGGGCGGACTCGGCGTCGTCGAGCACGTACGGAGTGATGAACACCAGCAGCTCGGAGCGAGTCTCGTTGTCCGCCACGCTGCCGAAGAGCCACTTGCCGATCCAGGGGATGTCCTTCAGAATCGGTATGCCGCTAGTGCTCTTCGACCTCACGCTTCTCTGGAGACCGCCCATCACGATCGTCTGGCGGTTCTCCACCGAGACGTCGGAGGACATCTTGCGCGTGGTGACGGTGGCGTAGTTGTCGGTTCCGCCCGATTCGTTCGGCACAGCCTGGTCAGCGCCCTTCGTCTCGAACGTCTCCTCGATCGTGAGCACAACCGTGCCGTTGGGGTTGATGCGGGGCGTAACCTTCACGGTGAGACCGATGTCGCGCTTCTCGTAGTTTCTCACCTGAGTGCCGTTGTACGACGAACCAGAGTACTGGTAGCCGCTGAAGAGGTAGATCATGTCGGTTGCCTCGATGGTGGCCTCCTTGTTGTCGACCGTCATCAGAATCGGCGAGGCGAGCACCTTGGAGCGGCTGTCGCTCTTGGCGGCCTGGATGACCGCGCCGAGGTTGAGCTTGTCGCTCTTGAGGAAGTAGTTGAGTCCGCCGCCGATTGGATTGGCGGCTATCGCGGCCGTATTGGCAACTGTCGACGCCGTGCCAGACTCGTCCGTCGTGCCGGAGCTGGAACCGGACGAAGCCGACGAACTACCGAAAAGGCTCTGCAGAAGCGACGATCCAGAACCGCCGCCACCGCCCGCCATGTAGCCGGAATTGGCTCCTCCGTGGTTGAAGAAGTTGTCGCGCACCGTCTTGAACACGGTATTCATCACGGGAATGGTGCCGACTGCGTAGTCCTGGTTGTTGACCGAGACGGTAGAGCCTTCAATGCCGGTGCCCATCACGCGGCCGTTGGTGTCAAGGGCGTAGAAAAGAGGCTGCCCGGTTATTGGATCCTTGGCCTGCACCTGCTCTGCCGCGCGGTACTTGCCGCGCT
>JAFUDL010000395.1 GCA_017459225.1 Kiritimatiellia bacterium | reverse complement strand
TGCTTCCTGCCTCCGAATACGCCAACAAGAACGGATTCTGGGTTGTCAACGAGAATCAGATAAAGGCATTCTCCACCGAGAAGCATCCCGTTAAGAAGGGCGACTGGATCGGCGGATACTTCGACGACGTCGGCGCATTCGTCAAGGGACATGAGGTGAAGACGCTCTTCGGCATGCCGTACGGCGTTGGCCAGCTTATCATGATTCCGCTATGTCTCGTGATGATGTACCTTGCGATCGTGAAGGGCTTCGAGCCGTTGCTGCTGCTGCCGATCGGCTTCGGCGGACTTCTCGCGAACTGTCCGCTCGCCGGCGTCACCGCTCCGGCGATGATGCATGACGGCGTGATAACGTTCCTCCAGAGCGGAGTGCCGGTGATGACGGGCGGCATCATCGAGCCGGGCGGCTTCCTCTACTACTTCTTCAAGTTCGGAATCGACACGGGCGTGTTCCCGATCATGATCTTCATGGGCGTGGGCGCGATGACGGACTTCGGCCCGTTGATCGCCAATCCGAAGATGTCTCTCCTCGGCGGCGCGGCGCAGTTCGGCATCTTCTTCGCGCTCTTCGGCGCGCTCGGCCTCGCGGCGGTGTTCGGCAGCGACTTCTTCGGCGTGGCCCCGCTCAAGGCGGCGGCGTCCATCGGCATCATCGGCGGCGCGGACGGCCCCACGGCCATCTGGCTCACTAGCCGCCTGGCCCCGGACCTGCTCGGCGCGATCGCCGTGGCTGCGTACAGCTACATGGCGCTCGTCCCGATCATCCAGCCCCCGATCATGAACGCGCTCACCACGAAGGAAGAGCGCCTCATCAAGATGCCGCCGCTGCGCGAGGTGAAGAAGATCGAGAAGATCTGCTTCCCGCTGATAGTGCTCCTCCTCTGCGCCGTGCTGTTGCCCAGCGCCGTGCCGCTCATCGGAGCGCTCATGCTCGGCAACCTCGCAAAGGAGGCCGGTCCCTCGGTGGCACGCATCTCGGATACGATGTCCAACGCGCTCATCAACATCGTCACGATCATGCTCGGCCTCTCCGTGGGCTCGAAGCTCGCGTGCGAGAAGTTCCTCTCCGCGACGACGCTCGGCATCCTCGCGCTCGGCCTCTGCGCGTTCTGCGTGGGCACGGCCGCAGGCGTTCTGATGGCGAAGCTCATGAACCTATTCTCGAAGGAGAAGGTGAATCCGCTCATCGGCTCTGCGGGCGTCTCCGCCGTGCCTATGGCCGCGCGCGTCTCGAACAAGGTGTCGCTCGGCAACGATCCCACGAACTTCATCCTCATGCAGGCCATGGGTCCGAACGTCTCGGGCGTAATCGGCTCCGCCGTTGTGGCCGGCGTTCTCTACACCCTCTGCAGAGGCTAGTGCGATGGAGACGACGCGTGGCGTGCAGCGCGCAGCAGCGAGCGACGTGCTCGTGGTGGGCGCTGGAGTTGTGGGCTGTTTCATAGCGCGCGAGCTCAGCCGCTGGAACCTCAACGTGCGCGTTCTCGAGGCCGGGAGCGACGTGGCGGAAGGCGCGTCCAAGGCGAACAGCGCCATCGTTCATGCCGGTTTCGATGCGAAGCCCGGCACGAACAAGGCGAAGTTCAACGTTCTCGGCAACCGCATCTTCGAGGACGTCTGCCGCGAGCTTCGCGCGCCGTTCGTCAGGAACGGTTCGCTCGTCCTCGCCTTCAACGACGAGGAGAAGGCCGCGCTCGGCGATCTCGTGCAGAAGGCCGCGAAGAACGGTGTCCCCGTGGAGATTCTCGGGCAGGAAGAGCTTCGCCGCCGCGAGCCCAACGTCTCCCCCGAGGCCGTTGCCGCGCTCTGGGCCCCCACGGGCGGCATCTGCTGCCCCTACGAGCTCACGTTCCGCGCCGCCGAGAACGCCGCAGCGAACGGCGTGGAGTTCGCCTTTGACGCCAAGGTCACGGACATTCGCCGCGCCGATGACGGCAATGGCTGGTTCGTGACATGCGCCGATGGACGCGAGTTCGCGGCCAAGGCCGTCGTCAACGCCGCAGGCATCCACTCCGACGAGCTGAACAACCTCGTTAGCGCCACCAAGTACAACATCGAGGCGCGCCGCGGCGAGTACCTGATGCTCGACAAGGACGAAGACGGCACTTTCTCCGCCACGATGTTCCAGGTGCCGTCAAAGATGGGCAAGGGCATCCTCGTTTCGCCCACCGTCGATGGCACGGTGATCGTTGGCCCCACTGCCGAGGACATCCCCGACAAGGAGGACAAGGCCACCACCTACGCCGGACTCGAGAAGGTCAAGGCCGGCGCGCGCCGCACCTATCCCGCTCTTCCCCTCAACAAGGTGATCACCGAATTCTCTGGTCTCCGCGCGCACGAGACCACGGTGGGCGACTTCATTCTCGGCGAAGCTCCGGACGCGCCGATGTTCTTCAACGCCGTGGGCGTTGAATCGCCTGGCCTTACCTCCGCGCCTGCGATCGGACGCTGGATGGCCGAGAAGGTCACCGCCCGGCTAGGCGTTTCGCGCAAGAACCCCAATCAGATTTCGAAGGACGTCAGCTGGTGGCCGAAGATGCGCGAGATGCGTCCCGACGAGCTCGGCGAGCTCGTGGCGCGCGATCCTGCGTACGGACGCGTGATCTGCCGCTGCGAAGGCGTGACCGAAGGCGAGATACGCGCCGCGATTCGCGCCCGAGTCGGCGCGCGCACGCTCGACGGAGTGAAGCGCCGCACGCGCGGCGGCATGGGCCGCTGCCAGGGCGGGTTCTGCACGCCACGCGTGATCGAGATCCTCGCGCAGGAGCTGGGCTTGCCGCCGGACGCCTTCCTCGCCTCGCGCAAGACTGCTCCCAAGGCGCTTGGCGCCTCCAGCAAATACGACGCACTGAACGCGTGCGGGGTGCTGGACGTTCTCGTGATCGGCGCAGGCCCCGCAGGCCTCGCCGCCGCCATCGCCGCCAAGGAGGCGGGAGCCTCGAACGTGTTAGTTCTTGAGCGCGACGACGCGCCGGGCGGTATCCTGCAGCAGTGCATCCACAACGGCTTTGGGCTTCACCGCTTCAAGGAGGAGCTCACAGGTCCCGAATACGCATACCGCTTCATCGAGCGCGCAGAGGAGCTTGACATCCCGCTAGTGTGCGGCACGATGGTTCTCGACGTGCAGCCGATGAGGGCTGACTCGACTTCGTGCAAGCTGCCGATACACGTGACGGCGATGAGCCCGAAGGGCGGCCTGAGGGTTTACAAGGCGAAGAGCGTGGTTCTCGCAATGGGATGCCGGGAGCGTCCGCGCGGCGCGCTGATGACGCCAGGAACGCGTCCCGCAGGCGTCTATACCGCAGGCACCGTTCAGCGGCTCGTGAACATGGACGGCATCATGCCCGGAAGGCGCGTGGTGATCCTCGGCTCGGGCGACATCGGCCTCATCATGGCCCGCCGCCTCACTTTCTCCGGCGCGAAGGTGCTCGCCTGCGTTGAGATCATGAAGAAGAGCTCTGGTCTCATGCGAAACGTCGTGCAGTGCCTCAACGACTACAACATTCCGCTGCTCCTCTCGCACACGGTGACGGACGTGGAGGGACGCGACCACGTGACGGGGGTGAAGGTGTCGAAGGTGGACGACGATCTCAAGCCGATTCCCGGCACCGAGATGCACTTCGACTGCGACACGCTGCTCCTCTCCTGCGGACTCATCCCCGAGAACGAGCTCACCCGCAAGGCCGGCGCCGAGATAGACCCCGCCACGCGCGGACCCAAGGTGACGCCCGAGATGGCGACCACTTTGCCCGGCGTCTTCGCCGCTGGCAACGTTGTGCGCGTGTACGACCTTGTGGACTGGGTGAGCCGCGACGCCGAGATAGCAGGCAGAAGCGCGGCCGCATACGCTCTTTCGGAGGACGCGAGATGATGAGGATGATCTGCATCAACTGCCCGCGCGGCTGCGAGCTCGAGGTTGACCGCAACGAAGAAGGCGAGATCGTGGTGAAGGGCCACAGCTGCGCCCGCGGCATCGCCTACGGCAAGGCGGAGTTTGAAAATCCCACTCGCATGGTCACTGGACTCGTCCGCGTGGCCGGCATGCGCCGTCCACTGCCCGTCAAGACGAAGACTGCCGTTCCCATGGGCAAGATCAACGACGTGCTGTCCGCCCTGTCGCAGACCACCATGCAGCTTCCAGTGCGCATTGGCGACGTCATAATCCCCGACGTGGCCGGTACGGGAGTGGACGTGGTGGCCACTGCCAACCAGGGCTAGGCGGCGCTCCCTGATGCGCCGGCGCATCGCCATACTTGCATTCGTTCCGCTTGTGGCGCTTCTAGTGCTGCTTGCAGTGCACGCGCGCTGGCTGTTCACGGCCACGAAGGATCCTCGCTTCGTGCGCTTCATGCGTCGTTACGACAGGCGTTCCAACGTGGAGGACATCCTTCCTCCGCATGGCGTCGCCGTGGATGCGCGCGGCGAGCGGCTTGACATTGCCGAGCCAGGTTCCGTTTTCCAGCATGTGCTCGACGACCTTTCTCTTGAAGGCGGCGGCGAGACGGTGCCTCTCACCATCGATGCGCGGCTGCAGAACTGCGCGACATTGCTCATGAAGGGACGCGTCGGCGCGGTGGTGGCGCTCGAGCCCTCCACGGGAAGAATCCTTGCGCTCGTCTCGTCGCCGCGCGCCGCCTATCTGAACAGGGCGCTGAACGGACTTTACCCGCCAGGCTCCACTTTCAAGGTGTTCATGGGGGCTGCGGCGATGTCCGCCGGATACGAACCGGTCTTAAACTGTCCAGCCGAGGGGTGGCGTCCTTCGCGCGGCACCGCGCCGATCCGCGACGTAGAGGCATATGACGCAATGCGCCACGGCAGAACGTGGAAGGGTTTCGGGAAGATCGGCATGGGCCAGGCGTTGACGCATTCGTCCAACACGTACTTTGCACAGCTGGGCGCGGGATTTGGCACGGAGCGCTTCGCGAAGGCGGTGAACGCCGCGCGTATGCGAGACGGCGCGAAGGTGCTTGCATCGAAGGCTGCGGCTCTGGAGTCTGCTGGTGGCGGCGTGCCAGAAGGGCTTGGAAATGCCGCGCTCGCGCCTGTCGCGATTGGGCAGGGGGCGCTGCATCTTACGCCGCTTGGAGTTGCGCTATTCACGGCGGCGGTGGCGAACGACGGACTGATGCTTGAACCTACTCTTGATCCAAATGCGAAGCCTGCGCTGCGGGCGCGTCCATTCACATTCGCCGCCGCCGCGCGAATGAAGACGATGATGCGCGCCGCAGTGCGAAGCGGCACGGGCAAGCCGTGCGACATTGCTGGGCTTGACGTGTGCGGGAAGACCGGCACCGCGCAGACCGACCGCGGCAAGGACCATTCCTGGTTTACCTGCTTTGCTCCCGAGAAGGCGCCGCGCATCGTCGTTACCGTTGTTGTGGAGCATGGCGGATTCGGCGCAGCGGCCGCTCTTCCCGTTGCAAGAGGCGTTCTTCTTGAAGCCGACAAGGCGGGGTGCCTGAGATGATGCGTGTTGTCATCGTGTTGGGCGCGCTTGTGCTCTTTCTCTTCGGCATTGCCTTTCAGGTGCGGCTTGCCGAGGCGGCGCAGGGGTTAGTTCTTCCCGGTGTGGGAATCGTTGGTGCGGTTGCCGCGGCGTTCGCGTGTGCGGGCGGAAGGGCGGAGAGGCTTCTGAAAAGCAGACATGGCGCCGTGATCGCATGGGGCGCGTGCGCGGCAGTGCTGCTGCTGCTGCTCGTCTTCGGCAGAAGATATAGAGGCGGACTCTATCTTCCGGGCTTGATCAATCCTTCTGAGTTTGTGAAACTCGGGGCGGTGGTATTCGCGGCGGCTCGTCTTGCCTGCGACGAGGCGCGTCCGAAACCGATGCTGTTCATCGGATACGGTTCGATAGTGGCTCTTGCTGCCGCGGTTGGCGACTTCGGCCTTGCGGCGCAGCTGGCTCTCACGTTCGCCGCGATTCTGTTCGTGGTGTCGTGGGCGTGGGGGCTCGGCGCAATTGCCGCGATTGTCGCAGCCTTTGCTCTTGCGGCGGCGTTTCCGGTGGGGCATCTCGCCGTGCGCTTCGCGGTGTGGCGCGATCCGCTTGCCGACGCGACGGGCGCGGGCTGGCAGACGCTGCAGGGGCTTGTGGCTATTGTGCGCGGCGGCTACTTCGGTTCTGGCTTCGGCCTTGGACACGCCGACTACGTTCCCATAGTCTCCAGCGATTTCGTGTATGCGGCCCTCGCCGAGGATCTGGGAATCGTCGGCTGTGCGGTGCTGCTTTCGATATGGGCCGCGGTTGTCGTGGCGGCGTTCCGCTCGGCGGCGCGTTCCCATGATGCGGGCAGAACTGGCAGCGCGCTTCTTTCGTGCGGACTTGCCGCCGCCATATGCGTCCAGATCACATTGAATGTCGCAGGCGTTCTGAACGCGTTGCCGATGACCGGCATTCCTCTTCCGCTCATCTCCCACGGCGGCACTTCGCTTGTCGCCACTCTCGCAATGTGCGGAATCCTCGCGGGCCTTGCTGGTGCCGGGAAGCCCGAAGAAGAATTTGTCGTCCCTGAGAAGAAGAAACGTTCAATCCGCGACAACGGTAACGGAAACAGACGCCGAGACGCCGTCCGCCGTGGAACACGAAATCCTGTGGACGCCTAGTTCTGTCGGCCAGGCGAACTTCTGCGAACCCATGGTCTCGCCTGCGGCCTTGCCGTCCACAAACCACCACAGCCGGCCGTTCTCCACGTTGCCCGCCACCGTGCAGACGATTCGCTGGGACGGCAGCGAGCCGATGAGGCGAAAGACGGCGCCGTCGTCGGGCTTGCGTATCGCGAGGCGGCGCGTCTTGCCTGCAGTGCCCGCGTATGCGTCCACAAAGGCATCGCGTCGCGTCTCCGCTTCGCCATCCGCTCCGATGCGGTGCATGGGGCAGGGGATGTGTGGCGAACGCCCGAGAAGGGCGCGTCCCTGCCGCCTTTCGGGGCATTCAGGCGTGGCGGGAAGTCCGCTTTCTGCGCACACTTCGCGCTCGAACACCTCGGGTGGACGCTCAAACCACGGCCCTTCGTCCGCAGGATAGAGGCTGCGCGCAAGCTCCCAGCAGTGCGGGGCGGCGGCAAGCGCACCCACGATGGTCGAGTCGCCGAAGCGTCCGCTCTTGTGGCCGCACCACACTCCAACCACGTACTCGGGGTTCCACGCGACAGTCCACGCGTCGCGGTATGCGGCGGAAGTGCCGGTCTTCCACGCGAAGCGAGCGGTCTTTACGTCCGCCACATGCCCGAGAGCGGCGGCGCTTCGCTCCTCGCCGGAAAGAATGTCCGCCACGAGCCAGCAGGCGCCTTGCGAAAAGATCCGCGATCCATGCTGCGCCGAGGTCGCCTGCACTTCATCGCGCAGCGCGCACGGCTCCACGCGTGTGCCGCCGCTTGCGAGGCAGGCGTATGCGCCAACAAGCTCGATGAGCGACACATGCACGTTGCCGATTGCCATTCCAAGGCCGTACGTCTCGTCGGCATCGGACATGTTGAGGCATCCAAGCGAACGCAGCGTGCCGCCAAAGGACGAAAGCCCCACGCGCTGCAGAAGCTCTACGAAGGGGAGGTTCAGCGACAGCACGAGTGCGTCCGCCGCAGTCACTGTGCCGCGGTGCGTTGCGTCGAAGTTCTGCGGGTTGTAGCCGTGATACGCCTTTGGCACGTCGGCAAGGCGCTCGTCTGGCGTTACGAGCCCACGGTCGAATGCTAGGGCTGTTAGAAAGGGCTTCAGCGTCGATCCTGCTGGACGCGGCGAGAGCGCCGTGTTCACCTGGCCGGCATCCGGCGAGAAATAGTCGCCTGAGCATGCGAGAGCCAGCACCTCTCCGGTATTCGCCCTCATGACGACAGCGGCGGCGGAAAGGCCGCCGGCCGAGGCGGACTCTACCGCGTGCCTTGCGCGTGCCTGCACGTCTGCGTTGAGAGTGGTCATGACGTCGCGCCCTGAAAGTGAGCGCCGTTCTACGTGGCGCATTGCCCAGTCGCAGAAGAACGGTTCGTCGAACGGCCTCGTGCCGCGCAGCAGTCTTGGTCTTGAGGAGCGCGCTCCCTCGTACTGCGCCCTGTCTATCATGCCAAGGTGGAGCATCCGAGAGAGCACCCAGTCGCGCCGCTTCAGCGCGCTGTCCAGATGTCTGTCGGGACGGAATCGCGACGGACTCTGCACCATTCCCGCCAGCATCGCCGCCTCGCCGAGGCCAAGGTCCTTCGCGCGCTTCCCGAACCACCCGTTCGCCGCCGCCTCCACTCCCACCAGATTCGAGCCGAACGGCGCGCGGTTCAGATACTGCGAGAGGATCCACATCTTGTCGTGCCGGCACTCGATCTGCATCGCGCGGAACGACTCCACGTACTTCCACGCGAGAGTGCGCGGATGCGGGCAGATGAGACGAGAGGCCTGCATCGTGAGAGTGGACGCCCCCGATATGCGCCGCCTAGCGAACACGTTCTGGAACGTTGCGCGCACAACGCTGAGCGGATTCACGCCGAAGTGCGAGAAGAAGCGGTGGTCCTCGCCGGCTACCAGCGCCTTGACGATCCAGTCGTTGCGGTTGGCCGCGTATGACGGACGGCAGTCCACGTCGCCCTTGCCAAGCGTGACGCGCAGGAGGCGGCCCGAGTCGTCGCGCAGAAGAGTGCCGCACGGATAGTCTTCGGCCATCTCGAGATGCGGGTCGATGAGCGCCCACGACACGGCGAAGACAACTGCCGCCGTGGCGGCGCACCACGCCGCTGTGCGCGCCACGAGGCGCATGTGGAGGCGCGTTCGCATTGGCGGCGGCAGGGCGGGGCGCTACGCGCGCTTAGGCTGGCGGAACACGATCGCGGCGCCGTCCTTGTCGAGCGTCGCCTTGATGCGCCCTGGCTCGAGCGTTTCGCGCAGAAGGAGGTCCGCAAGCGGATCCTCCACCCAGTGCTGCACGGCGCGGCGAAGCGGACGCGCGCCGAGCGCGTCGTCAGCTCCCTTGTCGCACAGGAAGTCTACGGCCTTCTTGTCGAGCTCTAGCGTCATGTCCTTCTCGGAAAGGCGCGTGCGGAGCTTTGCTAGCTCGAGGTCGAGAATCTGCGTGACGTCCTCGCGGCCGAGCTTGCGGAAGACCACCGTCTCGTCGAAGCGGTTGAGCAGTTCGGGGCGGAACGTGCGCTTTGCCTCTTCTGTGAGTTTTTCGCGCAGGGTGTCGTATGATGTCTCGGGCGTCTCCTGAGAGAAGCCGAACGCCTTGCCCTCGCGTGCGAAGTCGAAGCCGAGGTTTGCGGTGGCGATCACGATCGTGTTGCGGAAGTCCACCTGCCGGCCCTGTCCGTCGGTGAGGCGTCCGTCGTCCAGAAGCTGCAGCATCATGTTCATGACTTCGCTCGAGGCCTTCTCGAACTCGTCGAAGAGCACCACCGAGTACGGACGGCGCCGCACGCGCTCGGTGAGCTGTCCGCCCTCGTCGTATCCCACGTATCCGGGCGGCGCGCCCACGAGGCGTGAGCTGGTGAAGGACGACGAGAACTCCGTCATATCGAGCGCAATCAGCGCCTTGGGGTCGCCGTATATCTTCTCCGCTAGCATCTTCGCAAGAAGCGTCTTCCCCACGCCCGTGGGGCCGATGAAGAGGAAGGACCCTATCGGACGCTTCGGATCGCCCAGGTTCGCGCGCGAGCGGCGCAGGGCGCGGGCGATGGACTCGATGGCGGCGGATTGGCCGATCACTGACGCGTTTAGCTCGCGCTCGATGTTCAGGAGGCGTCCGGCAGTGGACTCCGTTAGGCGCTCGACAGGCACGCCGGAAATGGACGCGACTGTGGCGGCGATGTCGTCTTCCGTCACGTCGATGGTCTTCTCGGCATGCTGTTCGCGCCAGTCCTTCAGCTTCTGCTCGAGCGCCTTGCGCGCGTCGAGCTCGGCATCGCGCCACTTGGCTGCTTCTTCGAAGGCGCTCACCTTCACGGCTTCATCCTTCTTGGCGTGATACTCGTCGATCTTCTCCTGGTCGGCCTTGAAGTCCGGCGGACGCACCGCGGTCTTCATTCTCACGCGCGCGCCGGTTTCGTCGATGGCGTCGATCGCCTTGTCGGGCAGGAGCCTCGCGGGGAGATAGCGTGCGGTGAGAGTGACCGCCGCGCGCAGGGCCTCGGGCGAGAACTTCACGTTGTGGTGGTCTTCGTAGCGTGAGGCGATTCCGGCGAGGATCTCGACGGCGTCCTCGATGGAGGGCTCGTTCACCACGATGGACTGGAACCGGCGCTCGAGCGCGGCGTCCTTCTCGATGGACTTGTGGTATTCCTTGAGCGTCGTCGCGCCCACGACCTGCAGTTCGCCGCGCGCGAGCGCGGGCTTGAGAATGTTCGCCGCGTCCATTGCGCCCTCGGCGCCGCCTGCGCCGACCAGGGTGTGGATTTCGTCGAGGAAGAGAATCACGTTCTTAACGCGCTTCGTCTCCTCGATGAGCTGCTTCAGGCGTTCCTCGAACTGGCCGCGGTACTGCGTGCCAGCGACGACGCGCGCCATGTCGAGCGATATAACGCGGCGGTTCTGCATGCGCTCGGGAACGTCGCCCACTGCGATTGCCTGGGCAAGACCTTCGACGACCGCGGTCTTTCCAACGCCGGCCTCGCCGATTAGAACGGCGTTGTTCTTTGTGCGGCGGCAGAGCACTTGGACTATGCGCTGGAGTTCGGTCTTGCGTCCGATCACCGGGTCGAGCTCGCCCTTGCGGGCGAGGGCGGTGAGGTCGCGGCCGAAGGTGTTGAGCGCGGGCGTCTTGTCCTTGCCTTTTTTGCCGCCCTTGATTGAAAAGTCGGGAGCGTCGCCTTCTGGCGCTTCGCCGTCCTCGCCCTCGGGCGCGGGCATTGGTTCGTTGTCTTCGTCGGACGGCGTGGCGGAGAGATACTTCTCCGCGTCGAGGTCGTGCTGGAAGAGAATCTGCGCGCCGGGCGATTCGCCCTCGCGGAGCATGGCGAGCACGATGTGCTCGGTGCCGATCATGTCGCACTTCAGGTGCTGCGCCTCGATCTTCGCGAGCTCGAGTATCTTCTTCGTGCGCGGAGTGAGAGGGATGTCGCCCAGTGTGCGCGCGTTGCCGCCAGGGCCGAAAAGCTGCTCGATTTGAAGGCGCAGTTCGTCCGGGTCAAGGCCAAGGCGCTCGAATCTGCGGCATGCCTCGCAGTTTGGGATTGCGAGGATCGAGCAGAGTATGTGCTCCGTGCCCACGTAGGAGTGGTTGAAGTTGCGGGCAGCCGCGACGGCGCCTTCGATTGCGCGTTCCGCGTTTGGAGTGTATTCCATGTTCATGTTGCGTTGTTCTTCGTGATGCGTTGCCGGGGCGTCTCTAGAAGAGGCATTCCTCGGCGTATGAGTTTAGAGATACAGTTTGGAATCTTTTGTTGAAACGATCTGCTAGGCGTGCGTCGCGCGCGTCGCGGCGGCGGTCGTCCTCTGCAGTGTGCGACTCGGGAAGCGAAGGGGCGTTGAGCTGGTCGCGCATGAGGCGGCGTGTCTCGTTGGCGGTGATGCCCTTTATGAAGCCCATTGACGCCGCTAGGCAGATGGGTGAAAGAAGGTCGAGTATCTCGCCGGGGGAGAGCAGCCTTGCGTGGCGGAGAACTGCGATGGAGCGGGCGATTGCGTCCTCGATCACGCGCGGCATCTCCTCCACGAGCGCGCGTCGCGCGTTCACCTCCTGCATGGCAAGGTCGGAGAAGAGGCTTTTGGCGCGGTCGAGCAATTCCTGCTCGGTGACGCCCATAGTGGCGGTGTTCCCCACGCGGAAGAGGTGCGCGGCCTGGCGTATGCCGTCCTCCACCACGCTCGAACTCTCGAAGCGTATCGCGGGAAATGCGTTGAGCGCCTGTGGAAGGTCGCCTATGAGGTGCAGCGCCTCGAGGTGGAAGGTTCCTTCGATGTGCATTGCCGTGCCGCAGTGGCGCGGGAAGGGGGAAAGGTAGCCGACTTCAGAGTCCCATGCGAACGCATGCGACTTGGCGAGTTCGGACTCTTCGTCCCTGAGCTTGGAGTATGCGGCGTGGATGTTGGAGGGCGAGGTCCATTCGGACGTCAACTCCCACACATCTTTCTCTTTGAACGGAACGCCGGCTGGATTGCGCCAGAGAGTTATGGTTCCGCCATCCACCACGTCGGATATGACGAGGTTCGGGTATTCGCCGCGCTTTCGGGAGAGGCTCATTTATCCCCCTTGCCGCCGCGTGCGGCGTCGATCTTCTTCTGGATCGCGGCGGCGGCGCGATAGTCTTCGCGCGCCACGGCGGCCTTGAGATCGCGTTCTAGAACGGCCAGGGCTTCGTTGCTGTCGGGAATGGTGTCAACTGAGGGCGCGCTGCCAGTGTGGCTTGGGCCGAACTCGCCGGAGAGGTATTCGGCGCGGATCTTCTTTGCGAAGGTCTTCCAGCAGGCGGGGCAGGTGATGCGTCCGGACTTTGATATCTGGTCCCAGTTCGACTTGCACTTCGGGCAGGTGCGGTGCTCGTTCTCCTCGGCTTCGGCCATGCCCTTCATGAAGTCAAGCGTGGCCTTGACGAGTCCTTCGACGAGAGGCGGCGGAACATTTGCGCTCTCTCCGGCGACGAATGGCGGAATCGCACCCTTGGACTTCGGGTTCTTCCTCGTTCCTTTGCCGGAGGCCATGGCAGCACAGCCAGAACAGACGTAGAGTTCCTTCTCTGCGCCGTTCTCCTTGATGGTGATCGCCTTTTCGGCCTTGTTTTTATGGCATAGTTCGCACTGCATGCGTCTAGTCCACGTAGAGGGACGGAATCTTCTGACCGGTGCTGCTCAGCGCGCCGAGATTCTGGACGGCAGGCTTAGCTGCTGCGCCAGGCTTCGCACACGTCGTCGATTTTGCAGGCTTGGCCGCAGTTGGCTTGGTGTTTGCGACGGGCTTTGGCTTTGCCGGCGTGGCGGGTGCAGAAGGCGCAAGCACCTGTGCCACCGGGTCGGCAGTGGGCATGCGCGCCGTGGCCTGATAGAGCTTGATGCACGCGAAGACGATGAGCGCGATGATCGCAAGCGCCGCCACGCCCAGCATGCAAATGCGCCATGTGCTGCGCGGGATGTTTCCTATGAAGCCGGCGATGCCGCCGAAGAAACCTGCAATGCCATCACGGAAACGTTCCATGACGGAAGGTCCGCTGGGTTCGAACGATGGCGGCACGAAGGGCGACTCGTTGTTGCCCCTGGCATAGGGCTCCGTCCGCCTGGGAGGTGGCGTAAAGGGCGGCACTTCAGATGCCTTGCCGTCGTTCATGGCGCCGTTTGCCTGAATGAAAAGATCGAGTCCGGAGAGGTCGGCGCCAGATGGCGTGGCAGGCGTTGGCGCGGGTGCAGGCGTTGGCGCGAGTGCAGGTGGCGGCGTAGGCACGGGCGCGGTTGCAGGTGGCGGCGTAGGCACGGGCGCGGGCTCGGGCATTGCCGTCGGCATGGGCTCGGGAATAGGCTCGGGAATCGGATTGGTGGAAGGTGGGGGCACGGGCTCAGGATTTGGCGCAAAGGTGAAATTCGTCACAATGGGCGGCGCCTCGGGAATCGGCTCGGGCGTGGGAGGAGGCGGAGTGGGAATTGGGGGAGGCGGTGGCGGTTCGGGAACGCGCGGAGGCACGGGGGATGGCGTGAAAGGAGAGCGACGGCCTTCGAATATCTCCATGAATTCCTCTACGAGAGGAGCTGGGTCGAGGTCAAGGCAAGAGGCGATGAGGCGCACGAAGCCGCGTCCGTAGATGGGGGCGGGAATGCGGTGGAAATCCTCTTTCTCCATGTCGGAGATTATCTGCACAAGGATGCGCGTCTGCGCCGCGACCTGCGAGGGCGTGAGGCCCTTTGCCTCGCGGGCGTTGCGAAGGGTTTGTCCAAAGCTCATTGTCTATCCTTTCGGCGTTGTGGAGATTGTTTTTCTCCCAAAAATTGCATGTTCACAATTATAGCATATTTCGGCGAAGATTTGGTGGAAAGTTTCTCGCTTGAGGGAAAATCAGCAAGCGGTGGGTTGCCTTTGGCGCTGAATGGCGTTTGCGTTCATGGCGCGTCGTCCGTGAGCAGTTCCATTTCGTACAGCTTGGGCGCGTACATGTGGCTACACCCACCGTCGAGGAATCTTACTCTCACGCCGGAGATGCGCACGGGCGCGGAGAACTTTGCCGTGTCTTCAATCACATCGCCAGAATAGGGCCTGCGCGCCACGGCGAAGCTGCCGCGTGCGGCGGGCTTCCACTCGCCATTGATGCGCAGCAGCAGCTCGTAGCCGCCTTTTTTGTATGTCGCAACGAACTTTTCCGTCTCCCAGTAAAGCGCCACGGAATGGATGGCGCATTCACGGTCCAGCTCCACTCCGCACCAGTCGCCGGACTTCCAGCGTTCTGGCTGGTAGCCGTCCTTGAGCCTGTTGCCGTCGTTCAGGGTCTTACAGTCGAGGCGGTTGCCGTACACCTTGGCGCTGCATTGAACGGGACGTCCCTGCCGGGCAAGGTTGAAGTCGCCAGGACGCTGTTCCACGCGCACGGTCGTGCCGGCGGAAATGCACACGGTTCCGTAGGACTTCTTGAATCCTGTGCATTCTGCAGTCCAGTCGAAAAGGCGTTCATCTCCCGGCAGGAAGGTGAAGTCGGCAACGCCGTTCTCTCCGGCTGCGCGGCAGAAGGTTTCGCCATCACGGCCGCGAAGGGTGATGCGCGTGGCGGGCTTTGCGGCGAAGTTGACTGTGACGAGTTTCCCGCCGAAGACAAGGCGGTAGAAGTTCTGGGCCATGCGCATGTATCCGGCGTGGTTGCCGTGAAGACCGTCGGCGAGCATCTCGTCCATGCCGAACATGAGGCGGTTGGTGTCCACGATCGGCAGGCCGAGCTTTCGCGCCAGGGCTACTTCGCGGTCATGCACAGGGCCGTTCACGTTTTTGTCGTGCCAGCCGTTGCAGGCGTAGGGAGGCGTGGAGAGCACCACGAGCGAGCCCTTGTCGGCGTAGGGCTTCACGAGGTATGTCTGATAGTCGGCGTCGAAATATCGCAGCCAGTTACTCCAGTTGTCGAAGAGCGCGTCGTTGGTGCCCATCTGAACGATGACGACGTCGGGCGTGTAGGATAGGGACGAAAGGTACGCCTTATCGTCGTAGTAGAAATAGTCGTTCTTCACGCCGTCGCCGTTGACGTCGACATTCTCGCGCACATGGCGGCATGCGGCGCCGCCCTTGCCGTGGTTTGTGACAACGTACTTGCGTCCGTCGGACTTGGAAAGAACGTCCAGGCACTTCTGGAGAAGGGCCGGATAGTTGCAGTTCGGCGTGCCGGCGGTGATGGAGTCGCCAACGCAGGCCACGCGGATCACACCGTCTCCGTCGATGTCGCGCACTGGCGGAAACGATGAGCTTGTGGCGTCATCGGCCGGCACGCTTGCGCCTACGGAGGTCATGGCCGCCGCAATGACAGTTGCGGACATCGTCAGTTTTATAAGATTCATCGTCAGGACTCCGGTTGTTTTGGATTCTCGTGGAATGTACCCACATTATACAGCAGACGGCGGCGGAAATCAAGCAGAGTGCATGCACGACTGAGTTCGGTCACTCAATGGCGTTGCATGGATTTATTCTGGAATTCTGAAAATGTGAAATTATGGCAATGTGGCATTATGGCATTGTTGTTTGGGTCCATAATGCCATAATTCTCACAATGAATTTGACATGACGCATTAGAGTGACCGATTACCCCTGGCTTGTTTTAGGCCCTGTGGAATGTTATAATATCCATATGCGAGAAAAGGGCCAAGATAGGCGGTGGCAGATGAAAGGTTTATTCAAGGCTCGACCATATTCAATTATTCGATTCGGATTAGTTCGCACGGCCATGGCTCTGGCGTGTGCGGTTCTCGCGCTTGCGACGACAGGCGCAGAGGACCGCAAGGGCCGCGCCATCCGCCGACTGGAGGCGGTGAAGGCCGAGAACGTGCGCCTCGCGTGGGCGGACATGGCGCGGCGCTGGCCGGACCGCTTCGAGGCGGAGCCGGAGTGGCTGCGCACGTTCGAGGCGCGCCGCCGGAAGCTGCTCTCGGCGATGAAGGGCGACTGGGGCCCATACTACGGCGAACTGCCGCCAGTCGACGGCGCGGAGAAGTTTCTCGCCGACCTGCGCGCGCATCTGCTCGAGAATCCGCTCCTGGACTGCGACCGGCTGCTTGCGGTGCGGCGGCGTCCAGATCGTCTCGGACTTCACAACAACTGGCAGCAGCCTCGCGACACGCCTGGCTGCACCAACGAGCTCGGCGTCATTTCAGGCCTGCGCGGCAAGCCGAAGTTCGTCGTGCTCGATGCCTCGCCGAACGACGGCTACATTGGCGAGCTTTGTTTGCACTGGGACGGCCGACGTGTGATGTACACGCGCCGCACAGACCACATCGACCGTCCGCCGAAGGTCCGCCGCAACCGCGCGACGGAGCGCATCCACCGTGTGTACGAGCTCGACCTTTCGTGGAAGGGGACGCGTCCGCGCGAACTTGCCTACATCCCCGATTCGGACGTCAACTGCTACGCGGGCTGCTACCTGCCCGACGGTGCTACGCTCTTCATCTCCGACGCATCGATGGTGGGCGTGCCGTGCGTGGTCGGTTCAAGCTGGGTTGGAAGCATCTACCGCTGCGAGCCTGACGGCGCCATCCGCCGCCTCACGTTCGACCAGGACAACAACTGGTGCCCTAACGTGATGCCCGACGGCCGCGTGATGTTCCTCCACTGGGAATACGCCGACATCACGCACTACTGCTCGCGCATCCTCTTCACGATGAACCCCGACGGCACCCAGCAGCGCGCCTGGTACGGCAGCAACAGTTATTGGCCGAACGCGCTCTTCAACGCACGCGTGTGCCCGGATAATCCCGACCGTTTCACCGCCGTCGTGACAGGCCACCATGGCCAGCCGCGCTATGGCGAACTCGTCCTATTCGACGTAAACCTCGGCCGCCACCAGGCCGACGCCGTGGTGCAGCGCTTCCCCGAGCGCGGCAAGAAGGTGGAGCCGATCGTGCGCGACCGCCTTGCCGACTACTCGTGGCCGAAGTTCTGCCACCCGTGGCCGCTTTCGCAGGACTACGTGATCGTGACGGCACGTCCCACCGAGAAGGACGGCTGGGGCCTCTATCTCGCCGACGCCTTCGACAATCTCACGCCGATCGTCGAGGAAGCAGATTTCGTCTATTTCGAGGCGATGCCGCTGCAGCCCGCTCCCGTTCCGCCCGTGATCGCGTCCAAGGTGCAGCCCGACTCCAAGGAAGGCCTGATGAAGATCACC